>JAGOKF010000020.1 GCA_017994695.1 Myxococcota bacterium
CAGAGCCCGACGTGGCTTTACCACTCCACAGTCCGCGGGTGGTCCCTAATTGGTGGCAATCACCTGGTCCCTAATTGCTGGCAAACCAGGCCTCCAGGTGGTCCCTATATCGTGGCAAACGACACCGTTCCACGGCCTCGCCCTGATGGGAGTCCTCGTGGGGCGTGAGGAGGTCCAATGCGGGTAGATCCGTTCCAGGTCAGACCGGGCAGAAGGGTGTCCCTTGGAGGCACCGGATGGATCGAGGAGCCCGGCGATGCCATGGAGGGTTCGAAGCATCCTGGACGCACGGATGGAGTTCGTGACCCTGGTGAGGGCGGGCGGACGCAGCGTTGCGGAGGCCGCCCAGGAGTGGGGGGTGAGTCGGCAGACGGCGCATCGCTGGCGGAAGCGGTATGACCTGTGGGGCCGAGAGGGGTTGCGAGACCGCTCCAAGGCGCCGCACGGGATTCCGCACAAGACGCCCGAGACCATCGAGGAGCGGGTGCTGCAGGTGCGCAGGCAGTACCCGACTTGGGGGCCCCGGAAGATCCGGGCGTGGCGGACCCGTCGGGAGCCCGGCCTGGCCTGCGGCCAGCACGATGGGCGAGATCCTGGAGCGGGCGGGAATGATCGTTCCCCGGAGGATGCGTCGCAGGACGCCGGCCTCGACGACGCCACTGAGCCACGCCGGCGGTCCCAACGACGTCTGGTCGCTGGACTTCCAGGGGCAGTTCCGGCTGGGCAACGTCCGCTACGGTTACCCGCCGACCGCGACCGACCACCACCGTCGGATGTTGCCGAACTGCCATGCATTTGAGACCACTTGGGCCCAGGACGTCCGGGTGTGCCTCGAACCGGTCTCCACGACCCATGGTCTGCCCCGGGCCTTGCGGTCGGACAACGGCTCTCCTTCAGCGGTCCACTGCGTTCCGGGCATGAGCGCGCTGGGCGCCTGGTGGATGCCCCTGGGCCTGCGGCATGAGGGCATCGCGGTCGGCCATCCCGAATGAAATGGCCGCCACGAACGCATGCACCGGACGTGGAAACAGGAAACGACCAGGCCTCCCGCCCACACCCTGGGGACCCAGCAGGAGCGACTCGACACCTTCCCGACCTGCTTCCACGAGCAGCGGCCTCACGAGGCCCTCGGCATGCAGACGCCAGCCAGCGTTCATTTGCCGAGTGCGCGCCCCTACTGCGAGGTCCAGCCCTACGACGACTCTCGCTTCGATGACGTTCGCGTCGTCCGCTCAAACGGCGCGATCCGTTTCCTGCGCTCTACCAACGGAATCACCGCCGCCATCGCAGGCCACGAGGTCGGTCTCTTCGAACTCGACGACGATGTCTGGCTCGTCCGTTTCTTTGGGCAGGACCTCGGTCTGTTCGGGGTGGGGGAGTCCGCCATCTCACCCCTCCAGTCCCATCACCGCGAGGCTGCCCCGCATGCGGGGGCAGCCTGCCTTCCCCAATGGATCAGGTGGAACGCATGTGCCCGATTTCCTGTGACACCCATGTTCCCGGTTGCACAGGATCGTCCCTGTAGGCCCGCGCGTCTTTCCGCCGGCGAGCCAGTTTCAGGAAGTCCATGTCGCCCTTCTCGCGTTCCCTAGACCACCGCCAGCATGATCCGCGAGAAGGTCGCGCCGGGACCGGGCGCTTGCACGCAGGTGCGTCTTGAAGCGAGAATTCCCCTGGACCGGAACTGGAGACTTTGGGGATGAGGTGCCCGCACGACCAGGCCGAGTTGGAGCGTGTCCGCTACGAGTCGGACGTCCAGATCGACGAGTGCCCGCGATGCCACGGGGTCTGGTTGGACCCCGGCGAACTGCGCACCATCCAGGAGACGCTGGAACGGAACTACGCCGAGATCCTGAGGCGGCCCCCACCGGATGGCTGCCTGGACGCCTACCGGATGGCCCGACAAGCGCGCGCCGACCGCATCGCGTGCCCGGTCTGCGGATGCGAGATGAACCGGCGCGAGTACGGCTACTGCTCCCAGGTGATGATCGACGAGTGCACCTGCGGCACGTGGCTGGACGCGGGGGAGATCGAGCGCTTGGAGGTCTTCTTCGAACGCAACCGCTCCGTACACGCCCCCGGCTTCCTGGCCCGCCTGAAGATCGCCCTGCAGGGGCGGTGAACGCACGCGGCGTCCCCACCCCTCTTTGCTTTGCCACCTCCATCCACGGAAACGGCTGCCTTCTTGGAGCGTGAGGACGGCCACGTCGAATCGGACACACTCCCTACCCCCGATGACGCCGACGTGGCCGCCCTGGGCCGATGCATCGCCGAACGCCTCACGCCCATCGCCAGACGCGGACTCCAAGCCGAGGGCGACGTCCCCCGATGGTCGGACTCCGATCGCGCCGCGATGCCCGCCTCCCACCAGGAGGCACTGCGCCTGCCCGGCTCGCGCGGCCAAGGCCACGACGACCCCGGTTCCAAGTCCCTCTGCGCTCGTGTCCACCCGATCTCGTCCTCGAGCCGGTACCCCTCCTGAGACGCCTCGCGGCCCTCATTGCCGCGCCCTACGCCACCTCCTGCGCTACCCTGGCGCCTTCGCCAACCGCAGCAGGCGTCAGTCCAGGCTCCCATCCGCGCCGGCAGGGGGATTGGACCCCGCGGCCTCCGCCACAGCGCAGGACCGGAGCGCTACGCCCAGCTCCATCGTCCCGACTTCCTCTCATTCCCTCCGCCCGCCGGCGCCAGCCTCGACAACCCCCGCACCTCCTCGTCGCCGGAAAACCCCGATGAAAGTTCTTGCACGCTGTCCCAGCGGGACCGCCCACGTCTGACCGTCGGACTGGCACGGCAATGACCCAAGCGGGCCCGATGCACGGACCGTGACATCAGGCGGTGTCAGGTCCAACTGCTGGTTGGGGCGCCAGGTATCCCATCGGCCCCGAGATCCGTGCCACGTCGGCCGCCGTGCAATCCGGGTTCCGGTTGGTGAAGATCACCAGGAAGTTCCCGAAGACCATCTTCCGAGGCAGGCCCGTGGCGGGACCACAGGTCCACACGGCGCCGGTCACGGCCACCGGGTTGCCTGTTCCGTTTCGCCGGACGACGGGCAGCAATTGTTTGCCGGTGCTGCCGGCCAGCATCGCGCCGAGTTTCCCTCCGGCCCGGGGCACCGAGGCGAGTCGCGTACCCCCGCCCTTCCCCGCAGGCCCCAGCGAGGCCCGGGCCTGTCAGGACCAGTATCCCGGACCACCGGAGAAGACGCGATCGACCAGGAGGGCCAGGATTTCTGGACACGAGGCACCTTCCTCCCGGGAACGGCGGGGTCGGCACGCCCGCGGATATGCCTTGGACACGCACGGAGTGTTGGCAGGGGAGAAGGACTGTCGAACTGGGCGCCCGGCGGGTCCCTCCACGCCACCGGAGGACCGGCGCCATGCTGCCGGTGCCGGGCGCGATATACTGCCGCGATGGACGTGGGATCCATCCTGCAGCAGGTCGCCGTGGTCTCCGGCGTGGCGGTGGTGACCGCCGCGTTGCTGTCCCGGCTGCGCCTTCCCACCACCGCGGGGCTGCTGCTGGCAGGCGCCGTCGCGGGGCCCTTCGGGGCCC
This sequence comes from Myxococcota bacterium, assembly GCA_017994695.1. Lineage (GTDB taxonomy): Bacteria > Myxococcota_A > UBA9042 > DTJE01 > DTJE01 > JAGOKF01. The sequence continues at coordinate 3,556 of JAGOKF010000020.1, forward strand.
GGCTGATCCCGGGGCTGGACACGTTGGAGGTCATGGCCGACATCGGCGTCGTGCTGCTGCTGTTCACCATCGGTCTCGAATTCTCGATGGACCGGATCCGCCGGATCGCCCGGGTCGTGGCCCTCGGCGGGGGGCTGCTGGTCGGTCTGACCGTGCTCGCCACGCTGGGCGTGGCCCTATTGGCCGGCGAGACGGTCTCCCGGGGCATCTTCTTCGGGTTCGTGGCCTCGATGTCCAGCACGGCGATCATCCTGCAGGTGCTGTCGGACCGGGGCGAACTGGACTCGCCCCACGGGCGGTTCATCGTCGGGACCCAGGTCTTCGGCGACCTGTGCATCGTGCCGATGGGTCTCACGGTGCCCGTCCTGGCGGGCATCGGCACGGCGTCGCCCGGCCTGGACCTCCTGGGGGCCCTGGGCCTGGCGGGGCTGGTCGTCGCCGGCACCCTGTCCGCCGCCCGGTGGCTCTTGCCTCTCGTCTTCGCCCGCGTGGACGCGACCCGGAGCCGGGAGGTGTTCCTGCTGGCGGTCCTGGGGATCTGCGCCGGGACCGCCTGGCTGACCTCCCTGGCGGGCCTGTCGCTGGCCCTGGGGGCCTTCCTGGCCGGCCTCGTGCTGGCGGACACCGAGTACCGCCACCGGGCCCTCGGGGACACGCTGTCGCTGCGCAACGTGACGGCCAGCCTCTTCTTCATCTCCCTGGGATCCCTGTTCGATGCCCGAGTCCTGCTGGAGGCCCCCCTGGCCGTGCTCGGGGTCTTCGCCCTGCTCGTGGTCGGCAAGGGGGTCATCGGGACCCTGTCGGCGCTGGCGATGCGCTTTCCCGCAAGGGCCGCCCTGATCTCCGGCGCCGGGCTGGCCCAGTTCGGGGAGTTCGGCTTCGTGCTGCTGGGCCTCGGGCTTCCTCTGGGGCTGGTGTCCCGGCAGGAGATGTCGGTGATCGTGACCGGGGGCGTCCTGTCGATGTTCCTGACGCCCCTGCTGGTGGCCGCCGCCCCGAAGATGACCGCCGGGGAACGCCTGCTGCGCCCCCTGGAACGCCTGCTGGGCGCCCGGGGGATCGACGAGGACGAGGCCCATGCCCGGACCGACGGACTGTCGGACCACGTGGTCGTCGCCGGCTACGGCATCGCCGGCCGGCTGCTGGTGAAGGCCCTGGCCGAGGCCGGGATTCCCCACCTGGTGATGGAACTCAACGCGGACACGGTGCGGCAGGCCCAGCAGGCCGGGGAGCCGGTCTTCTACGCCGACGTGTCCAGCGTCGAGGCCCTGTCCCACGCCCGGGTCCGGGAAGCCCGGGCCCTGGTGCTGACGATCAGCGATCCCCAGGCCCTCCGGCGCGCGGTCCCGGCCGCCCGGAAGTGCGCGCCGGATCTGCCGATCCTGGTCCGGACCCGCTATTTCTCCGAGCGGCCGGCCCTGCTGGCCTTGGGAGCCACCGAGATCGTGACCGAGGAGGTCGAGGCCGGGATCGAGATGCTGGTCCGGCTGCTGGACCGGATCGGGGTCCCCCGGCCGGAACGGGATCGGCGCCTGGCCGAGGCACGATGCCGGACGGCTCCGGAAACGTGCGAGGATCCCGGGAAGGATCCTTCCTCGTTCCCGATCCCCGAACTGGCCGATCTCCGGGTCGCGACCTTCCTGGTCCGGCCGGGGACCTTCGCCCTGGGCCGGACCGTCCGGGAACTGGAACTGAGGCGATCGACCGGCGTGCTGATGCTGGGGGTGCGCCGGGGAGGCCACCGGATCCTGTGCCTGGATCCCGACCACCCGCTCAACGAGGGCGACACGGTCTACCTGGTGGCTCCCGAGGAGGCCCTGGACCGGGCCCTCCAATTCCTGCAGGGCTGAGGCCGGGACCCCTCAGCGACGGGGGATGCGCAGCAGGGCCCGGGCCTCCCCGGGCGTGGCGATCGGCCGGTTCGCCTCGGAGGCCATCCGGACCACCTCCCGGACCAGTTCCCAGGAACCCTGGGCCAGGCGCCCCTTGGCCAGCCAGAGGTTGTCCTCCAGGCCGACCCGGACGTGGCCGCCCCGGGCGATGGCCGCCCGGGCCAGGGGCAGTTCGAACCGCCCGATCCCCGCCACCATCCAGGTGGCGTCGGGGGGCAGCATCGATCGGAGGAAGTCCAGGCGGTCCTCGCCTCCCGACAGGGCGCCGGGGACCCCCAGCACGAAGTCCACGTGCAGGGGCGCCGGCAGCAGTCCCTGGCGCAGCAGCAGCAGCGCGTTGTCCACGTGCCCGGCATCGAAGGCCTCGACCTCCATCCGGACTCCCCGGGCGAGGGCCTTTTCGGCGATGGCCCGGATCATCGGGAAGGAGTTCATGAAGACCTCGTCCCCGAAATTGCAGGTGCCCGTGGTCAGCGTGCAGAACTCCGGATCCAGGTCCAGGGGCTCCGTCCGCTCCTCGACGGACATCCCCACCGCGCCCCCCGTGGAGACCTGGACGATGACCTCCGGAGCCGCCTCCCGGATGGCCTGGATCGCCTGCCGGAAGGTCTCCCGGTCCTGGGTGGGGGACCCGTCGGGCCGCCGCACGTGCAGGTGGATCACCCGGGCGCCTTCCTCGAAGCACCGGGCGGCCTCGGCCGCCAGTTCCCCGGCGCTGTAGGGCACGGCGGGGTTCTGATCCTTCGTGACCTCGGCGCCGCAGATCGCCGCGGTGATGACCAGGGGTTCGGCCATGATGCGCCTCCTGCTACGAAATCCCCGCCGGCCCCCCTTTCCGTTGGCACGGAAGGGGGGTCACACAGGTCCCGGACGCCCGGAGCACCAGCACCGGCGGATCCAGCACCTCCGCCCGGGAGGGGGTCGCCGGGTCCCGGGAAGCCTCGATCACCTTGTGGACCGTGAACTCCATCCGCCGGGACGTCCGCCCTTCGGCTACGATCCGCCCCCGGGCCTCGACGTAGTCCCCTGCATGCACCGGCGCCAGGAACTCCACCGAGTCGTAGGCCCGGAAGAGCCCCTCGTCGCCGTCCCGGCGGATCAGCAGTTCCGTGGCCACGTCCCCCAGCAGCGCCAGCATCCGCGCCCCGTCCACCAGGTCGCCCCCGTAGTGGGCATCGGCCTGGGACAGTCGAAGGCGGATCAGGACCTCCTCGCTGGTCGTGGTCATGGGGCACCTCCCGACCCGCTCCGGGCCACCACGATCCAGGACAGCCCGAGGGGCAGCGACTCCCCGATCCGCTGCTCCATGCGGAGGGTCACCGGGGCCATCTTCTCGTAGATCGACAGCTGGCCGATGGGCAGGCGATTGCGCTTCAGCAGGCGGCCGTTGGCGAACCAGCCCGCCACGCCCAGCAGGTTGAAGGCGAAGGTCTTCTCGATGAGGAAGCCGGCCCCGGCGACCCGGGCCTCCAGGTCCGCCCGGGAGTACCGGCGGAAGTGGCCGAGGCTCTGGTCCAGCGGCGAGTAGAGGGCCGGGTGGGCAGGCACCAGCAGCACCAGCCGTCCCCCCGAGGGGCGGAGGATGCGCTCCATGTTCCGGAGGGCCCGGTCCTGTTCCTCCACGTGTTCCAGCACGTTCAGGCAGACCACCGTGTCGTAACCCCCTTCCAGGAGGCCGTCCGGGGGCGGGCTCGCGCAGTCCCAGACCAGGGCCCCGAACCCGTCGTGCTCCGCGAAGGACTCCTTCAGCCGGGCGATGCTTTCCGCGGAGATGTCCGTCGCCGTGACGTCCCCCTGGGACAGCAGGAACCGGGTGATGTTGCCCGTCCCGGACCCCACCTCCAGCATCCTCCGTCCCAGGTAGGGCCGGATCGTCCGGAAGAGGTGGGTGTTGAAGCGCTCCAGGGCGTTCATCTTCGACAGGGTCTCCTCGACGACCCGCCCCTTCACGAAGTCGCTGTCAAACCACGAGTAGCGGACGATGGCGTAGAGGGCCTCGAAGCCGTCCTTCACGCCGATCTTCTTCCCCTCGGCGTAGGACCGCCCGTGGTAGGCGATGGGGACCTCGTAGATCCGGTAGCGCATCCGGGCGATCTTCGCCGTGATCTCGGGCTCGATCCCGAAGCGCTCGGAGGTCAGGTGCATCTCCCGGATCACGTCGGCCCGGAAGGCCTTGTAGCAGGTCTCCATGTCGGTCAGGTTCAGGTCTGTGAAGGCGTTGCTCAGGAAGGTCAGGAAGCGGTTGCCCAGGGAATGCCAGAAGAAGTGGACCCTCCGGGTGTCCCCGGCGAAGCGCGACCCGTAGACGACATCCGCCTTGCCCTCCAGCAACGGGGCCAGCAGGCGCGGGTAGTCGTTGGGGTCGTATTCCAGGTCCGCGTCCTGGACCAGCACGAAGTCGCCGGTGACGGCCTCGAAGCCGGTGCGCAGGGCCGCGCCCTTGCCCCGGTTCACGGGGTGGAACAGGCAGCGGACCTCGGCCTGGTCGAGACGCTTCTTCGGGACTCCCAGTTCCGCCATCTCGGTCCGCCAGGAGGACTCAAGGCGCTCGACCAGTTCCCGGGTCCCGTCCCGGGAGCAGTCGTCCACCAGCAGCACCTCCTTCCGGAGGTCCGGGCCCAGGTCCACCTTCAGCACCCGGGCGAGGATGGCCCGGAGCGTCCGGCGCTCGTTGTAGACCGGGATCACGATGGAGAGGGTCTTCATCGGGCACCTCGATCGGACCCCCGGGGAGGCCGGTTCCCCGGCCGGTTCCCCCGGGGCCGGGAGTCGTTGCGGAACGGGCGGTTCCGGGAGGACCCCGCGGGGTCCCGGCCCCGGGACTGCCGATCGTCCCTGCCCCGATCCCGTTCCGGGGACGGGGATCCGCCCCGGCGGGACTCCCGGCCCTCGGGGGCGCTCCCGGCCCCCTCGGACATCCACGCGTCGGGCCGGGAGAGCAGCTCCACCGCCCAGGCATCCTTCGACAACAGGGCCTGGACCAGGGCCTCCTGGGAGGACAGGGTCTCGACGAAGGCCGTCGCCGAGGCCCCGATCCGCTCCGGCCCGCACCCGGGACCCGTGCCGCCGATCGTCGGCACGCCCAGGCGCTGGGCCGCCGTGCAGGCCATCAGGTTCCGGGTGTGATCCCCCGATCCCGATCCCGCCATCACGCCGTTCAGGAACCGGAGCGTCATCACCCCGTCCACGAAGGGGGGACCCCCGGCCCGATCGTAGGGATGGGTGGCCACCAGGACCCCCCCGTGGCGTTCCCGCAGGATCTTCGCCCCCTCGATCCCCGATTCCAGGGATCCCTGCCAGTCGGTGCCCAGCAGCACCTCCGGGTCCGGGGGGATCCAGATCAGCCGCCCCCGGTTCAGGGGGATCTCCAGGCCAAAGGCCAGGAACAGCCGATCGGCGAACCGGCTTCGCCGGGCCGCCTCGATGGGGGGGCACTCTCCCGGCCCCACCAGGCAGGCTCCGTCCAGGCCCGCCTCCACGCAGGCCTCCAGCAGTCGGTCCAGCCCCGGGCCCTCGAGTCCCCGGGGTGCGACCAGGTACAGGTCCACCAGCATGTCCGCTCCTCCGTGCAGGATGCGCCCCGGTCCCCTCTCGCCGGGCGGCCCTACCCGACCACGTTGACCAGGCGGTTCTTCACCACGATCACCTTCCGGGGATCCCGTCCCCCCAGGTGTTTTCGCACCTTCTCGTTCTCCCGGGCCAGGCGCTCCAGTTCCTCCTCGGGGGTGTCCAGGGGGACCTTCACCTGGTCCCGGACCTTGCCGTTGACCTGGATCACCACCTCCACCTCGTTTTCGACGCAGAGGGCCTCGTCCCAGGTCGGCCAGGGGACCCGGACGATCGGCGCCTCGTGGCCCAGGCGCTCCCAGAGTTCCTCCCCCAGGTGGGGAGCGAAGGGGGAGAGGATCAGCACCAGGGTCTCCACGGCCTCCCGGGGACGGACCTCGGTCTTCTGGATCTCGTGGACCAGGGTCATCATCTGGGCGATGGCGGTGTTGAAGCGCATCCGCTCGATGTCCTGGGTCACCTTCCGGACCGTCTGGTGCACCAGGCGCTTCAGGGGCAGCGGCGCCTCCTCGTCCGACAGGGGACCCGTGGCGACCCTCCAGACCCGGTCCAGGAAGCGCCGGGCGCCCACGATGCCCTGGGTGCTCCAGGGCTTCACCACCTCCAGGGGCCCCATGAACATCTCGTAGACCCGCATCGCGTCGGCCCCGTGGGCCCGGACCACCTCGTCGGGGTTCACCACGTTGCCCAGGGACTTGGACATCTTCTGGCCGTTCTCGCCCAGGATCAGGCCCTGGTTCACCAGTTTCCGAAACGGCTCGGGGGTCGAGACGACCCCGAGGTCGAAGAGCACCTTGTGCCAGAACCGCGCGTAGAGGAGGTGCAGCACCGCGTGCTCGGCCCCGCCCACGTAGAGGTCCACGGGCATCCAGCGCCGCTCCTTTTCCGGGTCCACCAGCCGGTGGTCGTTGTGGGGATCCAGGTAGCGCAGGTAGTACCAGCACGATCCCGCCCATTGGGGCATCGTGTGGGTCTCCCGGCGGCCGATCACCTCGCCGGTGACGGGGTCCCGGACCTCGACCCACTCGGGGATCGTCGCCAGGGGGGACTCGCCGTTGCCGGCGGGGCGGTAGGAGGGGACCTCGGGGAGCGTGAGGGGCAGTTCCGATTCCGGGATCGCCTCGACGGTGCCGTCAGGGCGATGGATCAGCGGGAAGGGCTCGCCCCAGTAGCGCTGCCGGGAGAAGACCCAGTCCCGGAGGCGGTATTTGACCGCCTTCCGCCCGATTCCCCGGGCTTCCAGGTCCGCCGTGATGCGCCGCTGGAACTCCCGGGTGGGGAGCCCGTCGTAGGGCCCCGAGTTCACCGCGACTCCCTCCTCGCAGAAGGCCGCGTCGCCGATCCCCCGGGGCCGGCCGTCGGGGGAGACCACCTCGACGATGGGCAGTCCGTGGGCCTTCGCGAAGTCGAAGTCCCGCTGGTCGTGGGCCGGGACCGCCATGATGGCCCCGGTCCCGTAGGAGATCAGCACGTAGTCGGCGACGAAGACGGGCACCCGTTCGCCGTTGGCCGGGTTGATGGCGAACGCTCCGGTGAACACGCCGGTCTTGGGGCGGGTGGCATCGGCCCGGGCGACGTCGTTCATCCGGCCGGCGGCCTGCCGGTAGGCCTCGACCTCGGCCAGGCGTTCCGGCGTGGTGATCCGGGTCACCAGGGGGTGTTCGGGAGCCAGCACCATGTAGGTGACCCCGTAGAGCGTGTCGGGGCGGGTGGTGAAGACGCGGAGGACCTCCGGGTGCCCCTCCAGGGGAAAGTCCACCTCGGCGCCCTCGGATCGGCCGATCCAGTTCCGCTGCATCTCCTTGATGGGCTCGGGCCAGTCCAGCCCCTCCAGGTCCTCCAGCAGCCGGTCGGCGTAGGCGGTGATCCGAAGCATCCACTGGCGCATCGGCCGCCGTTCCACCGGGAAGCCGCCCCGTTCCGAGAGGCCCTCGGGGGTCACCTCCTCGTCGGCCAGCACGGTGCCCAGGGCCGGGCACCAGTTCACGGGGATCTCGGTCTGGTAGGCCAGGCCCCGGTGGAACAACTGCAGGAAGATCCACTGGGTCCACCGGTAGTAGGACGGGTCGCAGGTGGCGATCTCCCGGTCCCAGTCGTAGGCCAGCCCCAGCATCCGGATCTGCCGCCGGAAGTTGTCGATGTTCCGCCGGGTGGTGACCGCCGGGTGGATGCCCGTCTGGAGGGCGTACTGCTCGGCCGGGAGCCCGAAGGCGTCCCAGCCCATCGGGTGCAGCACCTCGAAGCCCCGCATCCACTTGTACCGGGCCACGATGTCCGTGGCGGTGTAGCCCTCGGGGTGGCCCACGTGGAGCCCTGCCCCGGAGGGGTAGGGGAACATGTCCAGCACGTAGAACTTGGGCCGGTCCGAGTCGTCCCGGGCCCGGAAGGTCTTGTGCTCCAGCCAGTACGCCTGCCATTTCGGCTCGATGACCGACGGGTCCCAGGTCGTCTCCTCGGTGTCCATCTCCACCCCGCTGCAGGAAATCGGAGGGGCGATCCCTCCGCGAAAAGCGGCCTATTATAGACCGTTGTTCGCCGGGCGGATGCCCGGTCGCGAGGGGAAGGACGCGCCTTTCGGGAAACGCCCGGGGCCCCGAGGAGGAGAGGAACGAATGAGAAGGGGATTTCCGCTGACGCTGGCCGTGGCGCTGCTCGGGGTCTCGGAGGCCCGGGGGGCCTGGACCGACTGGAAGCCGATCCTCCGGCAGACGGACCCCGACGACCTGCTGATGGCCGTCGATGCCCTGTCGCCCCGGCTGTTCTTCGCCGGAGGCCTCCAGGTGAAGATGACCGGCGGCATGTTCCCGACCATGAAGCCGGTGATCTACCGCAGCCAGGACGGCGGCACGACGGTGCAGCCCATCCTGGGTGGCCTCTCGGGCGCGATGGGGGACTTCGTGTCGGCCATCTCGATGGAGAGCCTGACTAGCGGCATGGCGGCCATGGGGGCGGACGCCTGGATCACCCGCAACGGGGCCACCTGGCAGAAGGTGGCGCTCCCGGGGATCGGCGAGGGCCAGGTGGGAGCGATCCAGGCCCTGGGAGGCGGCGAGGGGGTCGCCGTCGGGTCCTCGGGGGGCGCCTGGAGGACCCTCGACGGCGGGGCCTCCTGGTCGCAGGTCTCCACCGGAACCCGGGCGGACCTGGGGTGCCTCTTCTTCCGGGACCGGCTCCGGGGATGGGCGGCGGGGGCCATCGTGACCGAGGAGGAGACCGAGGAGATGCGGACCCTGTTGTCCTACGGCGACGTGGTGGTGCTGGGGACCACCGACGGGGGGGCGTCCTGGAAGGTGCTGGCCACGCTGCCGCCGGACTCGAAGGCCGACGGGGCCGGGGGAAAGACCGCCTGTCCCCTCTTCTTCCTCCCCGATGGCCGGACGGGGTTCCTGGCCCTGTCCCGCTACGACCGGGACAAGGGGCGGGCCCGGGAGGCGCTGCTCTACCGCACCGCCGACGGGGGCGCCTCGTGGCAGGACACCGGCACCGACTTCCAGGTCGGCACGCTGAACATGTTCATGAAGATGCCGATCCGGGTGTCCTACCTGGCGGGGATGTTCTGGCAGGACGCCGATCACGGCCACCTGGTCGGGGCGGCGGACACGGGGATGTCCGGTTCGAGCGGTGGCGGAGGGGGCGACCAGTCCATCTACCGGGCGGTGGACATGATCACGCTGGACGGCGGGCGCACCTGGGACAAGACGGACATCGGGGAGATCTCCTTCAACGTGGGGGGCGGGATGATGCCCCAGGGGGACCCCCGGCCCACCCGGGCGCGGTTCCTGGACTGGTACACCGCCTGGCTGGTGGGGGAGAAGGGGAACGTCTGGTGGTGGGACTACAAGTGCATCAAGCAGAGCCAGTGCCTGCCGGGGTATCGGTGCGAGAAGCGCGAGGGCGACGAACACCCCCGCTGCTACCCCGACGCGGGCAGTCCCGACGGGGGATCCGGGGAGACCGGGGGAGGGGGTGATCTCCCGGGAACTCGGGACGCGGCAACGGGGGAGGAGGCCGGGGGCGGGGACCTGGTGGTGCTTCCCGACGCGGGGACCTGCGAGGGGGATTGCGGTCCTGCCGGCGGTTCCGGGGGAGGGTGCCGGGCCTCGGCCCGGGGGACCGGCCTGCTGCCGGCGCTGCTGGTGCTGGCCTGGCTGGCAGGGCGGGCGGCCAAGGGGCGCCGAGGACGATCCGCCCCGGTGGCCGCGACGGGGGGCTTCCGGGCCCGGGAGGGATCGGGCCGGGCGCAAAAAACCCCTTGACAGGAAGGCTGGATCCCCGCATCATCTCGTCCGTTTTCCGGGGGCCATCCCCGGACCAAGTCGGCCGTTCCGAACGGCCAGGGAGGTGGGTCATGTAGGTTGAGGTCGGGCGCTGGATGCCCGGCCTCGTGTCAAAGGAGGGCATCCAAATTGAACGCGCTGGGCCGACACCTCGTGGCCGATTTTCATGGCTGCACCGCGGACCTGAACGATCCGGAACTGGTGATGAAGGGGCTGGAAGGGGCCTGCGAGGTCTCCGGGGCCACCATCATCAGCCGGACGGGCTACCACTTCAGCCCGTACGGGGTCACCGCGGTGGTCGTGATCGCCGAATCGCACCTCGCGGTGCACACCTGGCCGGAGTACCGGTACGCGGCGGTGGATCTCTTCACCTGCGGCACCTCCGTGGACACCTGGAAGGCCTTCGAGTTCGTCAAGAAGGCCTTCGGGGCCAGCCGCGTCGACCTCAAGGAGATCGCCCGGGGCCAGTTGAGCCAGCGGGAGATCGCCGAGGCCCAGGGATACGTGGCGCCCTCCGACCGCTCCGTGGCCGCCTAGGGGCGGCCCTTGACAGGAACGGGGTTCCGCCGCGATAATCGGCGCCGTTTCGGGGTTCTTTGGCATCGCAGGGGGCAGTGGTCGCCGGGGTGGTCGCGTCGAGGAAGCCGTGCGCCTGTAGCTCAGCCTGGATAGAGCAGCGGACTTCTAATCCGCCGGTCGGAGGTTCAAATCCTCTCAGGCGTACCCGCTCCTTCCTGGCGGGGGAGAGGTGGCGGCAGCGTTTCGATGGTGCCTGTAGCTCAGTTGGCAGAGCACTGGATTGTGGCTCCAGGTGTCGTGGGTTCAAATCCCTCCAGGCACCCCATGCAGCGTGCGAATGGATGGCGTTCCCGGCCCCCTGCCCCTTGCCTGCGCCCGTGGCTCAATGGATAGAGCATCGGACTTCGGATCCGACGGTTGGGGGTTCGAGTCCCTCCGGGCGCGCGGATGTCCCGCAGCCATGACCGCTTGTTCGGAAGAGACCCCTGGTCTATCCTCGCGTCCGGTTTCCGGGGGCCTTTCCCGGCCGCCCGGACAGGCGTCTTTCCGCAACCAGGAGAAACGGCGATGACGACGATTCTGGAGGTGCTGGCCCGGGAAGTGCTGGATTCCCGAGGGTTCCCGACGGTGGAGGTGGAGGTCGCCCTGGAAGGCGGGGCCGTGGGGCGGGCCATCGTGCCCTCGGGGGCCTCGACCGGGACCCACGAGGCACTGGAGATGCGCGACGGGGACGAGCGGCGGTTCCTGGGCAAGGGGGTCACCCAGGCCGTGCAGAACGTCAACGACGTGATCGCCCCCGAGGTGGTCGGGATGGACGCGCTGGACCAGCGGGCCCTGGACCAGCGGCTGCTGGAACTGGACGGGACTCCGAACAAGGCGCGCCTCGGTGCCAACGCGATCCTGGGGGTCTCCCTGGCGACGGCCCACGCGGCATCGGAGGCCCTGGAACTGTCCCTCTACCGCTATCTGGGCGGAGTGACGGCCCACGTGCTGCCGGTTCCGATGATGAACCTCCTGAACGGGGGCAGACACGCGGACAACAACCTGGACATCCAGGAGTTCATGATCGTGCCCCAGGGGGCCCCCACCTTCCGGGAGGCCCTGCGGTACGCCGCCGAGACCTTCCATCACCTGAAGAAGATCCTGAAGGCGAAGGGCCTCTCGACGTCGGTGGGCGATGAGGGAGGGTATGCCCCGAACCTGAAGTCCAACGAGGAGGCCCTGGAACTGCTGGTCGAGGCCATCGGCGCGGCGGGATACGAGCCCGGCAAGGACATCGCCCTGGCGCTGGATCCGGCGGCCTCGGAGTTCTTCGAGGAGGGACACTACGTGCTGAAGGCCGACGGGAGCCGCCTCACGTCGGCCCAGATGGTGGACTACTGGGCGGGCCTGGTGGACCGCTACCCGATCGTGAGCATCGAGGACGGGATGGCCGAGGACGACTGGGAGGGCTTCCAGGCGATGACCGCCCGGCTGGGCGACCGGATCCTGATCGTCGGGGACGACCTCTACGTGACCAACCCGAACCGGCTGGTCCGGGGCATCCGGGAGAAGTCCACCAACGCCATCCTGATCAAACTGAACCAGATCGGGTCCCTGACCGAGACGCTGGACACCATCCGGCTGGCGACGGCCCACCGGATGCACTGCGTGGTGAGCCACCGGTCCGGCGAGACGGAGGACGTCTCCATCGCCCACCTGGCCGTGGCGATGAACACCGGATTCATCAAGACCGGTTCCCTGTGCCGGTCCGAGCGCATCGCGAAGTACAACGAACTGCTGCGCATCGAGGAGACGCTGGAGGGGACGGCCCGGTACGGGATCGGCTGCCCCCGATCCTGACCCGCCGTTTCCCCCCGGGATCTACCGGCAGGTGCCGCCGGAGCAGGTGTAGCCCGGATTGCAGGTGTACCCGACCCACACCGGGCACCCGGAGTAGGAGTCGGACTGGCACTTCCACAGTTTCGTGGTCGTCTCGCAGTACGCCTGGTTCACCGTGCACTCGTTGCTGCAGACGCAGTCCCCGTTCTGGCAGACCTGGCCGGTGTAGCAGGAGGTGGAGGACCAGTACCAGCAGCCGGAGGTGCTGCTCTGGGTGCACCACTCCGTCACGGTGGGGTCGTCGGCCAGGCACCGCTTCTGCCCGCTGGTGCACTCGTTGGTGCAGACGCAGCGGCCACTTCCGTCGGACTGGGTCCGGCAGGTGGACGCGGTGCCGCAGTGGGAGGCGCTGCCGTATTCCAGGCAGGGGTCGTCGTCGTGGTCCCCGCAGGACAGGATGCTGATGGGCTCGGTGGTGTCGTCGGGGTTGCAGATCTTCTGGCCCGAGGTGCACTCGCTGACGCAGGGGGCGATGCAGGTCTTCGACTTGCCGCAGACGGGCTTGCCGGGGGTCTTGCAGTCCCGGTCCGACAGGCACTCCACGCAGCGCCGGCTCCCGGCGGCGTCGCAGACCTGGGGCCAGGAGCAGTGGCTGTTGTCCAGGCATGCGTAGCAGGCACCGTCCTGGGCGCAGTGCCACCCGGGCACGGCGCAGTCCTGGTCGCCGCGGCAGGCCCGGCAGGTGCGGTCGAAGGGGTCGCAGCGCACCCCGGCGCAGTCGGAATCGGTGCCGCAGCCGTAGCAGCCCTTGTCCACGCAGACGTTCCGGCCGGTGCCCAGGAGGTCCAGGCACCCGATCCCCATCAGGCACCCCGGGATGCATTGCCGGGTCAGGGGATCGCAGACCTGGTCCAGGAACCCCGGGAAGATGGAGAGGCAGTCCTGGTCGCTCGCGCAGGCCTTGGACGGCAGGGCCTCGCAGGAGAACAACAGGGGGTGGCAGTACTCCTGACGGGCGCAGTCCGTGTCCCGGGCGCACTCGGCGCTGGTGCACTGGTAGGACCGGCACTCTTGGCCCTCCTGGCAGTGGGCGTCCTCCGTGCACGGGACGCAGGACCCGTTGCCGCAGTGCAGGGAGGTCCCGCAGTCCAGGTCCGTTTCGCATCCCGGCTGGCACGCCTTCTGGATGCAGAGATGGCCTCGGGGACAGTCCCCCTTCACGAGGCACTGGAAACAGGACCCGGTCGCCGGGTCGCAGACCGGGCGCTCGGCGGGGCACCGGATCAGGCCGCAGTCGATCACGCACTGGTGGTCCCGGCAGACCTTCTCGCCGCAGTCGGCATCCTGGACGCAGGGGAAGCATCCCCCGTAGGATCCGAAGGCGCGATCACACTTCTGGGGCGGGGGGCAGTCCCGGTCCGACCGGCATCCCGACTGGCACCTGCGGTCCACGCAGAGGGACCCCAGGGGGCAGTCCGTCTCGGTCAGGCAGGCGACGCAGAGCCCGCTGCCGGTGTCGCAGACGGGGGTCTCGGGGGTCCCCTGGCAGTCGGCACCGGACCGGCAGGTGGTGATGCAGTCCCCAAGGATGCAGGTCTGGCCCTCCCGGCAGTGCTCTGGGACCAGGCAGGCCAGGCAGGCCCCCTGCGGGGGAGCGTCGGCCTTGCAGTGGCGGTCCCGGGGGCAGTCCCGGTCGCTCAGGCAGCCCTCGAGGCAGTCGCCGTCGATGCAGAGGAAGCCCAGGGCGCATTCGGAGGTGCTGCGGCACCGGGGTTCGGCATCGGGGCCGGGGTCGGCGGCGGCCGGGTCCGGCGGGGATCCGGGGTCGGTCCCTCCTCCGCCCGGATCGCCGGGTGCCTCGTCCGGGGCCGGGGGCCGGTCCGTTCCGGAAGGGTCCTCCGGCGGCTCCAGGTCGCCCGGGAGGTCGATCCCGTCGCCGGTCACCTCCCCGGCCACCGGCAGGTCCATCGGTTCCGTCCTGGGTGACGAGGCGCAGCCCGCCAGTCCCAGGGCCAGACAACACCAGGATACCGTTTGCAGTCTCTTCATCCGGAACTCCGATTCCGGGATCTGCCGCATGGTAGCATGACGGCGGACGCAGGGAGAGGGAGGGTGCCGTGTGGACGCTTGGAGTCCTGGGAACCCTGGGACTGGTGCTGGTGATCGGGGGAGAGGTCCGGGGGAACAAGACGGCCCAGGGGATCGGGAAACCGCTGGCCTCGCTGGCCTTCCTGGCCGCGGGGACCGCCCGGTGGCAGGCCGGGGGAGGGGTCGCCTTCGGGACCCTGATCTGGGCCGGGCTGGCGTGGTCCGTGGCCGGGGACCTGTGCCTCCTCTCCCGGGGGACCGGGCGGATCTTCCTGGTCGGGATGGCCGCCTTCCTGCTGGCCCACCTGTGCTACATCGGGGCCTTCTGGCAGCGGGGGATCCACTGGGATTTCGCCCTCTGGGTGATCCTTCCCCTGGCCGGGATCGGGATCGCGATCCTGGGCTGGCTGTGGCCACGGATCCGGGGGGCGATGCGCGTGGCGGTCCCGGCCTACCTGCTGACGGTCACGGGGATGCTGGCGGCGGCGCTGCTGGCCGTGCTGCCCTCCTGGAGTCCCTGGACCCTGGGAACCGGCGCGGCGCTGTTCTTCCTGTCGGACGCCCTGGTGGCCCGGCAGCGGTTCGTGCATCCCTCACCGTGGAATCGGGTCGTCGGCCTGCCTCTCTACTACGGGGCCCAGTGGCTGCTGGTCTTCACGATTCCCTGACGTTTCGCGAAGGGGTCTCGCGGGTGACGCCGGGCCGGGGACGGTGCATACTTCCCCGGGTGCAGGAAGGAGCGGTCGGGATGGGTTCGGGAAACCCGGTGGGAGTGCATGGGCTGGCGCTGCACCTGCCCCGGGATCGGGTGGACCTGGCGTCCTGGTGCCGGTGGACCGGGTCCGATCCGGGCAAGGTGCTGGGAACCGTTGGGACTTCCTTCCGGATGCCCCGGTCCCACCGGGACGTCTATGGCATGGCCCGGGAGTCCGCGCTGTCGCTCGCCGAAAGGGGCCTGCTCCGGCCGGACCGGGTGGGCCTTCTGGTGCTGGCGACCGAGTCGTCCCTGGACAACGCCGCGGGGCCGTCGCTGATCCTCGAGTCCCTGGAGAAGGGCCTTCGGGACCTCGGGCTTCCGCCCCTCTCGGATCGGTGCGAGGCCCTCGAGATCAAGCAGGCCTGTCTGGCCGGGGTCCTGGGACTGGCCGCGGCGGTGCGCTTCCTGGCCCTGGAGGAACCCGGTCGGCAGGCGCTGGTGGTGGCCTCCGACATCGCCCTGTATGCCGAGGGCAGCACCGGGGAGCCGACCCAGGGGGCCGGAGCGGTGGCGATGGTGCTCCAGGCCGACCCCGGCCTGCTCGAGATCGACCCGGGGTCCCTGGCGGCGACGGTCCGCTGGCGCCCAGGGGACTTCCGGAAGCCCCTGCTCCCCCCCGGCCACCCCTTCGGGGTCCCTTCCTTCGACGGTCCCTGGTCCGCCGCCTGCTACCTCGACGAGACCCTCCGGGTCGTCTCGGCCCTCGCCGACCGCCTGGGCAGTTCCCTGGCAGGCCTGCTGGAGGACTCGGCCCTGGTGCTGGCCCACCGGCCCTATCGCAAGATGCCCCGGGATGCCCTGGCCCTCTGGTGCCTCCAGGCATTCCCCGACGTCCGGGGCGCCGTCGCGGAACGGCTGGGGATGGCCCCGGAGGAGGTCCGGGCGACGCTGCTCCGGGGTCCGCCGGCCGCCGGGGACCCCTGGGACGAGGCCCGGCGGATCCTCCGGGCGGCCCGGGACCATTCCGGGTTGCAGGAGCGCCTGGCCCGGTGGATGGACCCCGGGGAGATCGCGATGTCCCAGTGCGGCAATCTCTACGCAGCGGCCCTGCCGGCCTGGATCGGGGCGGCCCTGGAGGACTGCGCGGCCCGGGGCGAATCCCTTGCGGGAAGACCGATCCTGCTGGTGGGATACGGAAGCGGAAACGGCGCCATGGCCCTTTCGGCCCGGGTGGCCTCCGGGTGGCGGGAGACCCTCTCCCGGTGCGTCGTGTCGGCCGCCCTGGCCGGGGCGACCGACCTGGACCGGGACGGGTACCGGGAGCGGCACCGCAGGCTGTGCGAGGGGGAGTGATCGATGTCCCGGCGGTCGCTGCTGGTCTGCCTGCTGGCCTGCCTCGGGGTTCCGGCTGCGACGGGAGAGGCCTCGGACCTGGACTGCTTCCGGGTGGCGCAGCTCGCCGTCGGCGGCCGGGCGCCGGTGCGTTCCAGCGCTCCGATGGTCCTGGCCCAGGAGGTCCGCTACCGCACGTTCGTGGAGGTCCGGCTGGATCGGGTGGTCGTGTCCCTGGACAGCGACGCCTTGTACCAGTATCCCTTCCTGCTGTGGGTCGGGGACGGGGCCTTCCCGCCCCTCGCGCCGGAGGAACGGGATCGCCTGAGGACCTTCCTGCAACTGGGGGGCTTCCTGCTGGTGGACAACGCGGGGGAGGGGCCCGCCCGGGAGGCCTTCGAGAAATCCTTCCGGGAGGAGTTCCGGCGGCTGCTGCCCGGCGCGGACCTGCGGCCGATCCCCCCCACCCACGTGATCTTCCGGAGCTTCTACCGGCTGTCGTCCGTGGCCGGCCGGTGGCGGTTGCGTCCCTTCCTGGAAGGGGCCTTCCTGGGGGACCGGGTGGCCCTGGTCTATTCCCACAACGACCTGTCCGGCGCCTGGTCCCGGGACGGCTTCGGCCGTTGGGAATACGAGACGGTGCCCGGAGGGGCGGTGCAACGGGAGGAGGCGATCCGCCTGGGGGTCAACCTGGCCCTCTATGCCCTGCTGCTGGACTACAAGGACGAGCAGGCCCACGTGGAGGGGCTGCTGAACCGCCGGCGGCTGCCACCGGCACCGCCGCGAGGGCCCTGAACCGATGGACCGCCTCTTCTTCCCCTACCACAGTCCCCTCTCCCTGGCGGTGGTGGGAGTCCTCAGCATGGTCGGTCTGGTGCTCTATGCATGGCGGGTCCGGTCCGCCGCCGGGGTCCGTGACCGCCTGGTGCTGCTGGGACTCCGCCTGCTGGCCATCGGCGGCATCCTGGGGGCCTACCTCCAGTTCGGGACCCAGGATCGCCAGGAGGTGCGCCGGAAGGGGAGGGTCGCGGTGCTGGTGGACGTCTCGGCCAGCATGGGAGACGGGCGGACCGAGGAGGGGACCCCGAGGGCCCAGGTCCTGGCGATGACCCGGGGGCTTCCCGACTGGTGGAGGGGGCTGGAGGCCCGCTGGGACCTGCGCTTCTACGAGTTCTCCCGGGGGCTCCGGGAGGTCCCGGTGGAGGAGGCGGGCACCGGGCCGGCCCGAGGGGGCGCCACGGACCTGTTCGGGGCCCTGCGGGACCTGGCGGGGGACCCGGAGGGCCTGGCGGGGGTGCTGCTGCTGTCCGACGGGGGTCTGACGGGCCCCGAGGGGGAGGTCCTTTCCCCGGAGGACTGGGCCCTTCGGACCCGGGAGCCGCCGCCTGCCCCGATCGCCTGGCTGCGGCCGATTTCCCCGGGGGAGGCGGAGGAAGGGGCGTTCCTGTCGTCGGTCGAGGGGCTGTCGTACCTGGTGGTCCGGGATGCCTCCCCCGTCCGGGTCCGGGTGGGCGGCATCCCGGAGTCGGGGCCGCCGCTGAAAGTGTCGATCCGGGAGGGATCCCGGACCCTGGCCACCGCGGAGGTCCCGGGGAGGAACGGGGCCGGGGAGGCGGTCGTCGAGGTGCCGCTGTTTCCCCGGAAGGCCGGGGAGCATGTCTACGAGGTCCGGCTGGAGGGCCCCCCGGAGGCCCTCTCCCCCTCCCGGTCCCGGCGGTGGGTGTCGGGGACTGCGGCGAGGGACTCGATCCAGGTGCTGCTGCTGGCCGGGCAGCCCTCCTGGGATGTCCGCTTCCTCCGGGGCTGGCTCCGGTCCCGGCCCGGAGTGGACCTGGTGTCCTTCGTGACCCTCCGGGCCCCCGATTCCCTGGTGGAGGACGACGAGGAGACGACCCTGGTGCCCCTTCCCGCCCGGGACCTGCTGGTCCGGAGGGTCGAGGGGTTCGACCTGGTGATCCTCCAGAACGAGGAGATCCGTCGCCCCGACACGCCGGAACTGGTCCGTTCCCTGGAGCACCACGTCCGGGGGGGCGGCGCCCTGTGGATCATCGGGGGCGACCTGGCCCTGGGGGCGGGGTTCCCGTGGCCCGACCACCTCGATCCCCTGCTGCCGGTCCGGCCGCCTCCCTCGAGAAGAGGGGGCCTGCTGGAGGGCGAGTTCCGCGTCGAGATGGCTCCCGGGGGACGCAGGCACCCGGCGGTGCGGGGGATCGATCGCCTGCTGGCCACGGCGCCTCCCTTGACGGCGGTCCACGCCCTGGGGGGAACGACCCCCGAGGCCTCGGTGCTGCTGCGGACCCAGTCCCCGGGGTCCGAGGCCAGGCCCCTGCTGGTGACGGCCTCCCGGGGCCAGGGTCGGGTGGCGCTGCTGGCCACCGACACCCTCTGGCGCTGGGCGGCCCATCCGGCGGGGCAAGAGGTCCACGACGCCCTGCTGCGGGGGCTCCTGGCCTGGCTGACCCAGGACCTCCAGGCGGCCGATCTCCGGGTCCGCCTGGTCCCCCGGGAGGGGCTCCCGGGGACGGCCTTCCTGGCGGAGGTCGAGGCCGTGGACGGCCTGGGGTCCGTCCGGCTGTCCTGGGAGAGGCAGGGGGAGGACGGGGAATACGAGGCCCTCGACCCCGAGGTCCCCCTGGAACTGGATGCCCGCCGACGGGCCCAGGTCGCCCGGGTCGTCCCGGGGGAGGGTCCGATCCGCGTCCGGGTGACCGCGGCCCAGGGGGACCTGGTGCTGGAGTCCGAGGCCCTGGGACTGGTCCAGCCCGGGCCGGGGGAACGGGAGCCAGCGGGGAAGGCGGGAGATCGGCTGGCCTCCTGGATCCGGGCCTCCGGCGGCCTGGTGGCGCCGATCGCCGCGCTCCCCGACCCCGGGAGACTGCCGTTTCCCGTGGAGGAGGCCCAGCAGGTCGGGGTCTCCCGGGTGGATCCCCTGTGGAACCACCCGCTGCTGTGGCTGCTGCTGGTGGCCATCCTGATGATCGAGTGGTACCTGGAGCGGAAGATTGGATATACCTGAACGATGAAGACCTTCAAACTGGTGGTGCAGTACGACGGGACCGGTTTCCACGGATGGCAGTGGCAGGACGGGGTGCGGACCGTCCAGGGGGTGCTGGGGGAGGGTATTCGCCGCCTGGCCGGCCAGGGTGCCACGCTCCATGCCTCCTCCCGGACCGATGCCGGGGTCCACGCGGCGGCCCTCCCGGTCTCCTTCCGGATGGAGACGGCCCTGCCTCCCAAGGCCTTCGTGCTGGGGCTCAACCGCTTCCTGCCCCCGGACCTCCAGGTCCTGGAGTGCCGGGTGGTGCGGGAGGAGTTCCATGCCCGGTTCAGCGCCCGGGGGAAGACCTACCGGTACCGTGTCCAGACGGGACCGGCGGCGCTGCCCCTGTGGCGCCACCAGGCCTGGCACGTGCCCCTGCCGCTGGACGGCGACGCGATGCGGGAGGCGGCGGGGCTGCTGGTGGGGGTCCACGACTTCTCGGCCTTCCGGTCCGCCCACTGCGATGCGAAGTCGCCGGTGAGGGACCTCCGGCGGCTGGAGGTCCTCCAGGTCGATCGGCAACTTTGGTCCATCGAGGCCGAGGCGGGAGGCTTCCTGCGGAACATGGTCCGGGTGCTGGCCGGGACGCTGGTGGAGGTGGGGCTCCGCCGCCATCCCCCGTCCTGGGTGGCCTCGCTGCTCGCGGACCGGGACCGGACCCGGGGAGGGATCACCGCTCCGGCCCACGGCCTGACCCTGGTCCGGGTCGAGTACCCGCCGGGCCTGGACGACCCTCTGGAGAGGTGGCCTCCGGGACCTTGAGACCCCTTCCTTCCGGCGGGGCATGGCCCGCGTCCGAGGGGCGGGAGTTCCGGTCATGGGGAGGAGCGGTCGGTTGACGGGACGGCCGGTCCCCGTCTAGGATTGGTCAGGCCGGGTCGTCAACGGAAAGGAGTAGGGGATGGAGTTCACCGCCGCGAAGAAGGACTTTCTGTCCGCATTGCAGAAGGTGGGGGGCATTCCGGAACAGAAGAACCTGAGCAGCGTGATGGCGCACGTGCTGCTGGAGGACGACGGGCCCGAGGCCGTCCGGCTGCTGGCCCAGTCCTACGAGGCGACCATGCAGGTCCGCTTCCCCGCCCGCGTCGCCGAGTCCGGGCGCCTGGCCCTTTCGGGTCGGAGCCTGCTGGATGCCGGCAGGATGCTCCCCGACGCGCCGGTGCACCTGAAGTCCGCCTCGAACTACTGGGCCGACCTGGTGGCGGGGCGCACGGAGTACCGGATCCCCGGCATCCTGCCCGAGAACATCCCCACTCCGATGCCCCTGCCGGTCTCGCTGGAGGTGTCGCTGCCCCGGGACCTGCTGCTGGAGATGGTCGAGCGGGTGGGCTTCGCGATGTCCCAGGACGAGGGGCGCCCGAACCTGAACGGCATCTGCCTGAAGGCCCAGCCCGAGGGATCGGGGGTCCGCATCGAGGCCGTGGCCACCGACGGGCACCGCCTGGCCCGCATGATCCGGGTGGTCGAGGCGTCGGGCCTGGCCGAGGCGGTCCAGGGCATCCTGCACCGGAAGGGCATCGTGGAACTGCGTCGGTTCCTGGAGGGGGAGAAGGGGCCCGTGCAGGTCGGGTTCCACCGCAGCGCCGTCTTCTTCCGGCTGGAGACCGGCCACCTGATGGTGCGCCAGATCGAGCTGGAGTATCCCGACTATCCCCGGGTCATTCCCACCGAGCACCAGTGGCGGTTCGAGGTGGACCGGTCCGAGCTGATCGACGCGGTGAACCGGACCGTCGTCGTGCTCGGAAGCGACCGGACGCCGCTGGTCCGCCTCCGGGTGGAGACCGGCCGGATGACCGTGTCGGCCCAGGACCCCGACAAGGGCGATGCCCGGAGCGAGATGGACGTGGCCTACGAGGGGGACTCCTTCGAGATCTGCTACAACAACCGGTACATGCTGGAGGCCCTGAAGGCCCTTCCGGGGCAGATGGTGGCCTTTTTCCTGAAGGATCTCCAGAACGCCACGCTGATCCGCAGCCTCCAGGACGACGGCCTGCTGCAGTTGATCATGCCCCTGCGCGTCTGACCCTGCGGAGCGCGACCCTTCTCCGCGGGAGTCCCATGCGCCTCGCCTCGCTGGAAATCCAGGACTTCCGGAACATTCGGGAAGCGGCGCTGGCCTTCTCTCCGGGCCTGAACCTGCTGGTCGGGGACAACGGCCAGGGGAAGACCAACCTGGTCGAGGCGGTCGCGTTCCTGTCGTGGCTGCGATCCTTCCGCACCAGCCGGAGCCAGGACCTTCCCACGGCGGGATGCCCCGCGGCGCGGCTGTCGGCCCGGGTCGAGGGGGCGTCGGGTTCCCGGCAGATCGAGGTCCGCATCGAGCAGGGGCACCGCCGGGCGTGGCTGGACGGGAAGGGGGTCCGGTCCCGCCGGGAGGTCCGGGAGGCCCTGGCGGTGGTGTGCCTGTCTCCCGACGACCCGGCCGTGCTGGAGGGGGGCGGGGAGGGGCGGCGCCTGCTGCTGGACCGCCTGGCCTGGCTGCTGGATCCCGCCGCCGAGGGGCCCCTGAACCAGTATGCCCGGCTGCTGAAGGAGCGGAACCGGCGCCTGAAGGACCCGTCGGGGCCCGGGGATCGCCGATGGGGAGAGGCCCTGGAGGAGGCCCTGGCCGAGGCCGGGGCCCAGGTGACAGCCCGCAGGCTGGCCCTGGTCCGGGAGATGAAGCACCGGCTGCCCGAGACGCTTCGGGCGTTCGCGGGCGAGGACCTCCGGCTGTCGATGCGCTACGATTGCCGCTGGTTCGCCGGGGACGGGGACCCCTCCCGGGAGGACCTGGTCCGGGCCCTCCGGCAGCGGGCCGAGGTGGACCGGGCCGCGGGGCACACGACGGCGGGACCCCACACGGACGACCTCGAGGTCGTGCTCCAGGGGCTGCGGGCCCGGGGCAATGCCAGCCGGGGGCAGCGCAAGGTCCTGATGGTGGCCTGGAAGGCCGTCGAGGCCGCGCTGTACCGGGAACGGTCCGGGGAGGAGCCGGTGATGGTGCTGGACGATGCCCTGGCGGACCTGGATCCGGATCGCCAGCGGAGAGTGCTGGGGATGCTGGCCCTCCGGCCCGGCCAGACCTTCGTCACCAGCGCCGAGGCCCGCCTGGACGGCCAGTGGGGAGTCCGGGTCCACCGGGCCCGGGAAGGGACGTTCCGGCTGGAACAGGAGGAACAGGGATGAGCCGCTTCCTGATCGAGGGTGGCTACCGGGTGTCGGGGGACATGACGCCCTCGGGGAACAAGAACGAGGCCCTCCCGGCCCTGGCCGCGTGCCTGCTGACCGAGGAGGAGGTGCTGCTGGAGAACGTGCCCCGGATCCAGGACGTCGAGGTGATGGTCCGGATCCTGGAGGCCCTGGGGGTGGAAACCGAGTGGCAGGAACGCCACCGCCTGCGCCTGCAGGCCCGGGAGGTCCGGGGGACGGCCCTGGACCGGGACCTCTGCCGGCAGGTCCGGGCCTCGGTGCTCTTTGCGGGACCGATGGTGGCCCGGTGCGGCGGGGTGGTGCTGCCTCCTCCGGGGGGGGACGTGATCGGCCGCAGGCGCCTGGACACCCACTTCGATGCCCTGACGGCCCTGGGGGCCCGGCTGGAGGTGGCCGACGTCTACCGCCTGACCGGGCAGTGTCTCCAGGGGACGGCGATGTTCCTGGACGAGGCCTCGGTGACCGGGACCGAGAACGCCGTGATGGCGGCGGTGCTGGCCCGGGGGACCACCACGATCGAGAACGCGGCCTGCGAGCCCCACGTCCAGGGCCTCTGCCGGATGCTGAACCGCATGGGCGCCCGGATTTCGGGCATCGGCACCAACACGCTGACCATCGAGGGGGTGGACCGGCTCCACGGGACCCGCCATGAGATCGGTCCGGACTACCTGGAGGTGGGTTCGTTCATCGGCCTCGGGGCCGTGATGGGGGACGGCCTGACGATCCACGGCGTCCGGCCCGAGGAACTGCGCAAGATCCGCAAGGTCTTCGAGAAACTGGGCGTCCAGATGTGGTTCCAGGACGACCGGGTTCACGTGCCGGGACGCCAGCAGCTACGCGTCGTCCCGGACCTCCACGGGGCCATTCCCCAGCTGGACGACGCTCCCTGGCCCCAGTTCCCCACGGACCTGATGTCCATCGCGATCGTGGTGGCGACCCAGTCCGCCGGGACGACCCTGTTCTTCGAGAAGATGTTCGAGGGACGGATGTTCTTTGTGGACGGCCTGATCGGCATGGGGGCCTCGATCATCCTGTGCGATCCCCACCGCGTGGTGGTCGTGGGCCCCTCCCGGCTCTACGGGACCACGCTGGTGAGCCCCGACGTCCGGGCCGGCATGGCGATGCTGATCGCCGCCCTGGCCGCCTCGGGGCGGTCCGAGATCCGCAACATCCGCCAGATCGACCGGGGCTACGAGGCCGTGGACGAGAAACTGCGCCTGCTGGGGGCCCGCATCGAGCGCGTGGACGACTAGCGCCATCCCGGCCGTGATGCCGGGGGGAGGGACGCCGGCCACCCCGGCGGTCGGGGACGCGACGGCTCCCCCGATCGCATCGACGGGGAACCGGAAGCCGGTCCGATGCGGAAGGCCGCCGCTCCGGCGGGTTGCCATTCCTGTTGGGAAACCTTATCATCAGTGCGGGTCGAGGGGATGGAGAGGGCGCGATGACGCTTTCGGAGGCCCCGGTCGGAAGTCGCCTGAGGGTGGTGGGCCACGAGCGTCGCGGTGCCTGCGAGTGCGCCTCCGCGATCGCGGCGATGGGGATCCATCCCGGGGACGAGATCCGGGTGGTCCGGGCCGCTCCGTTCCACGGGCCGGTGCTGGTGGAGGTGCCCTCCTCGGGGGTTCGCCTCGCCCTGGGCCGGGGCATGGCCCGGTCCCTGATCGTCGAGCCGCTTCCCGCCTGATTCCGCCGGCCCGGTGGTTGTTTCACGGACGCCGGGCCGACCTCCCGGGCCATCTCGTGGCCGTCCGGAGGGTATGTCTTGATGAAAACAGGAGATTTCGGATTCGACTGGACTTTTATTGAGAAGTGTTCGCAGTATAGACTTGGTTCGCTCGGGAGGTCGGAGTGGCCCGGCATCGGTGGGCGCTGGGGATGGTGATCGGAATCGTGGCATGGATTCCTGCCGGGGCTGTCGGGCAGGAGGAGGGGATGCATCCCGGGCAGGAGAAGGACGCCGCTCGCGCCGAGTGGCCCCGGATCCGGGACAACCTCTTCGTGCTGGAGGAGGCCTACAACCAGGAACCGGGAGTCGCCCAGCACATCCTGGTCTTCCGGCTGGATCCGAAGAGTCGTGGCTGGACGCTGTCGTTCACCGACGAGTGGCCCGTCCCGACGGACCGGAACCAGGTCTCCCTGACGCTGAACCTTGCCCGGGACCCCGGCGTCGAAGAGGTCGGCCTCTTCGAAGTCCTGGTGAACTGGCGATACCAGGCCGTGGGCCTCGGGGGCACGGGCCCGGTGGCCCTGGCTCCCCGCCTCAGCCTGGTGATCCCGACGGGATCGCTGGCCCGGGGAGGGTCCCGGGGTGTCCTCGGGGTCCAGGGGAACCTGCCCCTGAGCATCGAGGCCGGAAGGTGGATGGTGATCCACCTGAACGCCGGCCTCGCGGTGACGCCGGGGGCGATGGGAGCAGGGGTTCGCAAGACCCTCTGGGAGCCCTCCGCCGGCGTGGCCCTGGTGGGGCAGCCGCTGCCGTGGTTCAATCTGATGGTGGAAGGCCTCTTCGCGTCCACCGAGGAGGCCGACCAGGGCCGATGGAGGCGGGAGCAGCGGGTCACGGTGGCTCCTGGGGTGCGGTTCGCGATCGATCACCGGGAGTCGGGGCTCCAGGTGGTTCCCGGAGTGGCGGCCTCCCTGGACTTCCTGGTCCGGAGGGATTTCCGGGCCGGGCGGGATCTCGCGGTCGGGATCATCGCCTACCTGTCCTTCGAGCACCCGGCCTTCCAAGTCGACTGAGTCCGGGCGGGAGGCAACGGTGAGGAAAAAACCGTCGGAGATCCGGGAGGTCCGGTCCGTGGCCCTGGTGGGCCAGCCGAACTGCGGCAAGAGCACGCTCTTCAATGCCCTGGCGGGGTTCAAGGCGAACACGGGCAACTTCCCGGGGACCTCCATCCGGTACACCCGGAGCCTGGTGTCCGTCGGGGGGCAGTCCCTGGAGGTGGTGGACCTGCCGGGGACCTACTCCCTGACGCCCCGGGACGCAGCCGAGGAGGTGACCCGGCGCTTCCTGGAGCAGCGGCGGGCCGACGCGGTGATCGCCGTGCTGGACGCGTCGGTGCTGTCCCGGAGCCTGGAACTGCTGCTGGAGGTGCTGGAGATGGGGCTGCCGACCGTGGTGGCCCTGAACATGATGGACGAGGCCGGGCGGAAGGGGGTCGAGGTGGACCCGGCGGCCCTGGAGGCCCGCCTGGGGGTGCCGGTGGTGCCGACGGTAGCCACCCGGGGCAAGGGGGTCGTCCAGGTGCTGCTGAAGGCCCTGGCCCAGGCGATGCGCCCCGGGTCCGGCCGCCCTCCGGCCTACGACCGGGACGTGGAGGAGTCCCTGGGCCGCCTGTCGGCCGAGGTGCCGCCGGGGCTGGCCGAGTCGGTGGGACGGTCGCCCCGGTCCCTGGCGATCCGTCTGCTGGAAGGGGATACCTGGGAGGTCCAGCGCCTCGGGGGGCATCCCGAGGCGGTGGCCCTGGTCGAGGCGGCCGCCCGGGAGCGGCGGCTGCTGGCCGAGATGCACGGCTGGCCCGAGGACACGGTGTTCGCGAGCCACCGGCATGCCCTGGCGGTGGACCTCTTCGAGGCGGTGGCCACGGTGCGGCCCCGGAGGCGCCCCTCCCGGCGGGAACGCCTGGACGACTGGCTGATGCACCCGGTGCTGGGCCTGGTGCTGGCCCTCCTGGTCTTCGCGGGGCTCTTCGGGGTGTCGTTCCATTTCGGGAACTTCCTGTCGGAACGGGTGGCGGGACCCTTCGACCGCCTGGTGGAGGCGGCCGCTCCCGGGGACGCGACCGGGATCGGGGCCTTCCTGCTCCGGGGATTCCTGCAGGGGGTCTCGGGAGGGGTCGGGATCGTGCTGCCGTACCTGCTGCCGCTCCTGCTGATCCTGTCGCTGCTGGAGGACGTCGGGTATCTTCCCCGGGCGGCCTTCCTGGTGGACGGGCTGCTGCACCGCGTGGGCCTGCACGGCAAGAGCGTGATCCCCCTGATCCTCGGGTACGGGTGCAACGTGCCCGGGATCTACGGGACCCGGATCCTGGAAAGCCACCGGGACCGGGTGCTGACGGCGCTGCTGGTCCCGCTGACGGCCTGCTCGGCCCGGACCGTGGTGATCCTGGCCCTGGTCGGGGCCACGATGGGGCCTCTGTGGGCCCTCCTGGTCTACGGGCTGAACGTGCTGGTGACGGCCCTGGCGGCCCGGGGTCTGTCGGCCCTGGCGCCGGGCCAGGTCACCGGCCTGCTGATGGACATCCCTCCCTACCGGATCCCCCCCCCGGAGGCCGTGGCCCGGAAGGTCTGGTTCCGGGTGCGGGAGTTCCTGGTCCAGGCCTGGCCGATCCTGGTGGCGGCCTCGATGGTCCTGGGACTGCTGGAGTGGATGGGGGTGGAGCAGGGGATCAACCGCGCCCTGGCTCCCGTGACGGCCGGCCTGCTGGGACTCCCGGAGGCACTGGGGGTGACCCTCTTCTTCGGGATCCTGCGGAAGGAACTGGCGCTGGTGATGACCTTCCAGGCCCTCGGGACCCGGTTCCCGGCCGAGGTGATGACCCCGGTCCAGCTAATGACCTTCACGCTGTTCCTGACCTTCTATGTCCCGTGCGTCTCGACGCTGGCAGCCCAGGTGCGGGAGGTGGGAGTCCGTTGGACCGCCGCGGGAGTGCTCCTGAGCACGGGCATCGCCCTGGCGGTGGCCTTCGCGACCCGCCTGGTCGGGATCGTTCTGCCTTGATCCGTCGTCCGGCCGCCGGGCCGTTCCCGGCATCGGCGGGCGTCCGACGGGGGCCGGCGTCCCGCGTCACTCGACCCGGAGCCGGTAGCCGACTCCCCGGACCGTCTCCAGCAGGTTCCCCGCGGCTTCCATCTTGTCCCGCAGACGCTTCATCATCGTGTCCACGGTGCGGGTCTCGATCTCGGCCTGGATGCCCCAGACCCGGTCCAGCAGCGTTTCCCGGCTCAGGACCCGTCCCTGGTTCGCGGCCAGCGTCGCCAGGAGGCGGAATTCCAGGGCGGTCAGGAAGACCTCCCGGTCGGCGACGAAGACCCGGTGGGCCGGTCCGTCGATCCGGATCGGCCCCACCTGGAGGTCCGGCGTGGCCTCCTCCAGGGCGGACTGCCGGGCACGGCGCAGCACCGCGTGGACCCGCAGCACCAGTTCCCGCATCACGACGGGCTTCACCACGTAGTCATCCACCCCCAGTTCGAACCCCACGATCCGGTCGATCTCCTCCCCCCGGGCGGTGACCATGATCACCGGGATGTCCCGGGTCGCCGGGTCCAGTTTCAGGCGCCGGCAGACCTCGGTTCCCGAGAGGTCCGGGAGCATCAGGTCGAGGAGCACGATGTCCGGTCGCCGGCGCCGGGCCTCCAGGAGGCCCCCCTCCCCGGTCCGGGTCGTCGTGACGTCGAAGGACACCCGGCGGAGATTCATCGCGATGATCTCCGCGAAATCGGTCTCGTCCTCGATGATCAGGGCGCTTCGGGCCATCGGCCTTCCTCCGGGCCTGGGGTTCTGGGCGGTTCTTCCATAACAAAGGGATCCCGGCCGGTCAACGCGGTGCCGGGGCCATGACGGCCGGCCCCTGCGTCCGGCAGATATCCAGCTAGAACCGCTAGTTGCACGCCACCGGGCGGTCCTGTCATCCAATGTTTGCAATCCGGCCACCGAGAAGTTTCCTTCCCCGCACCGAATCTTCACCGCCCCCGGTCATCCTCCACGGCAGCGAGGAGCGGGACGTGTTCGAGGCCCTGAACCAACGGCACGGGAAGCGCCGGGGTCGCCGGTGGATCCTCTTCGTGCTGGGATCGCTGCTGGTCAACGGGGGATGGATCGCGGGGGCCTGGTTCCTGATTCCCCGGGAGGTCGTCCCCGGAGACTTCGAGCAGGTCCCGATCACCTTCGCGCCCCGGGCCGAATCCCCTGCCGAGGAGCCGGCCGCCGCGGCCCCGCCTCCTCCTCCGCCCCCGCCGGCGCCGGCATCCCGTCCGGGAAGCGGCGGCGGTTCGGGGGAGGCCCGGATGCGGAAGGCCCTCGAGGCCCCGGCCGTGATCCCGGACCGTCCTCCCTCGGAGACCGACGTGATCCGGCCGCCGGGGTCGGACCAGTGGACCGGGAAGGGAGGCGAGGAACGGGGCGCCGAGGAGACCAGGGGTCCGGATCCCGAGTCCCAGCCCGTGGCGAGCGCCGGGACCGACCGGCGGGGTCCCGTGTCCTACAACGAGACGATCGACCCCCCGGTGGCCGATCCGGCCAACCGGCTCCCCGAGTATCCCGAGGAGGCCCGGAAGGCCGGCCTGGAGGGTCTGGTGGAGGTGCGCATCGCCATCTCCGAGGAGGGATCGGTGTCGGTGATCGACGTGGCCCGGGGGGAGGAACCCTTCGTGGCGGCGGTGATGGCCAGGGTGCCGGAATGGAGGTTCCGGCCCGCGCGGCTGGACGGGGAGGTCGTTGCGGTCCGGCGCCTGGTGCGGGTCCCGTTCCGCCTGTCCCGTTGACGAGAGGAGGATCCGATGGAGTTCAACCTGGTCGAGATCTTCGAGAAGATGTCCGCCTTTGCGCTGATGATCGTCGGGGCGCTGCTGGCCATGGCCGTCGCGTCGGTGTCGGTCGTGCTGGAGCGGCTCTGGTCGTTCCGGCGCTACCAGGCCCGGAGCCTGGAACTGGCCGGCCGCATCGAGCCCCTGCTCCGCCGCGGGGCCTGGAGCGAGGTCTCCGAGGCCGCCGCCCGGGCCCGCCAGAGCCCCTTTGCACGCCTGGTGAGCGGGGTGGCCCGGGTGTGCGTGGAGGCCTGCCGCGAGGCGCCGGCGCACCTGGCCGAGCGGGTCCGAAACGAGGCCGCCAGGCGCCTGGAGAACGGGGAGGCGGACCTCCGGCGAGGCATGGGCATCCTGGCCTCCGTGGGGTCCGTGGCCCCCTTCGTGGGGCTCCTGGGCACGGTGATCGGCATCATCAACGCCTTCGAGGGGATCGCGGCCGAGAACGCCAGCGGGATCGGGTCCGTGGCGGCGGGGATCGCCGAGGCCCTGGTGGTGACCGCCATCGGGCTGGCCGTGGCGATCCCGGCGGTGCTGCTGTTCAACTACCTGAACGGCCGCGTCGAGGCCATGATGCTGGTCCTGAAGACCGCCGCAGGCGAGATGACCGACGCGATGACCCTCGGGAGCCATGCCCGGCCCTCCCGGGAGGAGGTGCCGTCCCGGGTTCCCCCCATCCTCGCCCCGCTGAACGCGGCGATGGAGAACAGCCCCTGTTGACAGGAGTCGGCGATGAAGACCCCGGGCTGGGTGCGGCCGGAGATCAACATCACGCCGCTGGTGGACGTGGTGCTGGTGCTGCTGATCATCTTCATGGTCGTCACCCCGATGATGGAATCGGGGTTGGCGATGGACTTCCCGAAGGCCTCCCATCCCGAGGAGGACCCCCGGGGCATGGACCCGGCGCTGATCAGCGTGGGACCGGCGGGGGAGGTCTTCCTGGACTCCCGCCCGGTCCGCCGGGAGGACCTCCCCGGCCTGCTGGGGGAGATTCACCGGGCCGACCCGAACCGGCCGGTCGTGCTCCAGGCGGACCGGGGCATCGCCTTCCGCCAGGTGCGGTCGGTCTTCCGCATGTGCCAGGACGCGGGCATGGACGGGCTCTCCCTGAGGGTCAGTCCCCCCGAACAGGAGCGCTGACATGGGGTTCTCCGATGCCGGCGACGGCCGGAAGGTGCGCCCGACCATCAACATCACGCCGCTGGTGGACGTGGTGCTGGTGCTGCTGATCATCTTCATGGTGGTGACGCCGCTGCTGATGAAGCGGTTCCACGTGCGGGTCCCGGAGCGGGTCGATGCCCCGCCGGCGGCCGAGGATTCGGCCCCGGCAGTCGTGGTGGCCGTGGGCCGCGCCGGGGAGATCTCCCTGAACCAGGAGCCGCTGGACCTGGAGGATCTGGAGCCCCGGATCCGGAGGATCTTCGCCTCCCGGCAGGAGCGGGTGGTCTTCCTGGCCGTGGACGACGAGACGCCATACCACCGGGCCGTGGACGTGATGGACCGGGCCCGGGGAGGAGGGGCGGACCCCCTGGTGCTGATGACCGATCTCCCCGGGGGCGCGCCGTGATCCGGATCCCCCTGTCCTCCGGGGCCGCCATCGCGTGTTGGCTGATCGTCCTGGCGGGCATGCCCATCCCGGCCCGGGCCCGGACCGGGACCGAGGACCCCGGAAGCCTGTCCGGCGAGGTGCGGGACAAGGGGACGGGGCAGCCGGTGGCCGGGGCGGTGGTGCGGTTGCTGGAGGGCGGGGTGGGGGCCGCCGAAGCCGACGACCGGGGCCGCTTCGTGCTGTCCTGTCCCGCGGGAACGGTCCAGATCCGGGTGACGGCCGACGGATACCGGCCCCGCCGGGTGCGGGGAATCCGGGTGGAACCGGGACGCCGGACCGGGGTCCAGGTGATGCTGGAACCCGAGCCGCTGGCGGTGCTGGAGGTGGTCGTCTCGGCCCGGGCGGACCTGCGGACCGAGGGGGCGCTGCTCCAGGCCCGGATGCGATCCGGGAGCGTCTCCGACGCGGTGAGCAGCGAGGAGATGTCCCGGGCGCCGGACAGCGCCGCGTCGGATGCCGTGAAGCGGGTCGTGGCCACCACCCTGATCGACGGCCGGTACGCGGCCATCCGGGGCCTCGGGGGGCGCTACACCTCCCTGCTGCTGAACCGGGTGAACCTCCCGAGCCCGGACCCCGACGAGGTCTCCTTCCCCATCGACCTGCTGCCCGCCTCGCTGCTGTCGAACCTGTCGGTGACGAAGACCCACACCGCCGAGATGCCGGCGAACTTCGGGGGCGGGACGCTGGGCATCGAGACCAACTCCTTCCCGGAAACCCTGGAGGTGAAGGCGAAACTGGGCCTGGGAATGCGGTCCGATTCCACCTTCCGGTCGATGCCGACCTACCGGGGCGGCAAGGCGGACTTCCTGGGTTACGACGACGGATCCCGGGGGCTGCCGGGAACGCTCCCGGAGGGCATCCCGGCCGCCTCCTTCGTCCCCGGCATGGATGGAGCGACGATGGAGGCCATCGGGGAATCGTTCCGCAACGAGTGGGAATCCTCCCGGCGACGGGCATGGCCCCACGTGGACCTCGGCCTGACGGTCGGGGACACGGTGCCTCTGGGAACGACGCGCCTGGGATATCTCCTGTCGGCGAACTACTCCCACCGGGATCACGTCCGGCGATCCCGGACGATCAAGGTGGCCCTGGACGACGACGGAACGGGGCTGCGGGTGCGGGACGAAGCCGAGGTGCTGCGGGGGGCCGAGAACGCCCGGATCGGGGTGCTGGTGGATCTGGGTCTTCGGATCGACGCCTCCCATGCCCTGGAGGTCCTGTCCCTCTATCTCCACGACGCGGACAAGGTGGCCGAGGCCGCGGCGGGATACAACGAGACCGACGGGCAGGACTTCGAATCCGGCCGGCTGCAGTTCATCGCCCGGACCCTTTCCTTCAGCCAGTTGAGGGGCCTCCACCGGTTTCCCGGTGCCCGGAACCTGGAACTGGAGTGGAGCGGGGACGTCTCCCTGGTGATCCGGGACGAGCCGGACACCCGGGACATCAAGCACCAGGTGCTGGAGGATGGGAGAAGGCGGTTCTCGATGGGGCCGGGAAGCGGAGAACGCCGGTTCACCCGCCTCCGGGACCTCGCCCTGGGAGGACGGATCGAGGCGATGCTTCCGCTGCCGGCAATCCATCTGCGGCTCGGAGGAGCGGTGCAGCACTCCTCCCGGGACCTGGATTCCCGGCGCTTCCGGTATCAGTTCGTGGGACAGGACCCCTCGGTGCTGTTCCTGCCGCCCTCGGAGATGCTGGGGCCCGAGTCCGTCGGCCCGAACTTCCGCATCGAGGAGCGCACCTCCAACGCGGACGCCTACCAGGCCTCGCTGCTGGTTGCATCGGCCTGGGTCTCGGGGCAGATCCTGGCATCGGAACCCGTCCATCTTCTCCCGGGCCTGCGCATGGAGTACGCCCGGCAGAGCCTGGAATCCGGGACTCCCTACTCGGTCGTGGACCAGGGGGAACCGGGAGTGCACCGGGACGACCTCTCCTTTGTTCCCTCCCTGAACGCCCGGTGGGCGATCCGGAAGGACATGAACCTCCGAGCGGCCTACGGGTGGACGCTGGCCCGTCCCCAGTTCCGGGAACTGGCCCCCTTCGCCTACTACGACTTCACCCGGCGCCGGACGGTGTCGGGCAATCCGGGACTGGACCTGACGCGGATCCACGGGGCGGATCTCCGGTGGGAATGGTTCCCGAAGGGAAGTGACGGGGTGCTGGCCGCCAGCGTCTTCTACAAGCACTTCGATGCCCCCATCGAGCGGGTGATCCTGACGGCTTCCCAGGGGGACGTCGGATACCAGAATGCGCCCAGGGCCTGGCTGACCGGGGGGGAACTGGAGGTCCGGACCAGCCTGGGGGTCCTCTGGAAGGGCCTTCGGGAATTCCGGCTCTGGGCGAATGCCGCGGTCATCGCCTCCCGGGTGGGGTTCCGCAGCGATCAGGCGACCCTCCAGACCAGCCGTCGTCGCCCGCTCCAGGGCCAGTCCCCCTGGGTGGTGAACGTCGGGTTGGGATGGACGGGCCGGGCCTCGGGGACGGAGGTCCACCTCCTGTACAACGCCTTCGGGCGACGGATCACCGAGGTGGGCTTCGACCGCCTTCCCGACATCCACGAGGAACCGGTCCACCGGTTGGACCTGACCGTGTCCCAGCGCCTGGGCCACGGGTTCCGGGTGCGGCTGGCCCTGGCGAACCTGGCATACCAGCCTGTCCTGGCCAGGCAGGGGGACGTCACGGTCTTCCGGTACCAGCCCGGGATCTCCGGGTCTCTGTCCGTGGACTGGTCTTTCGGACAGGGAAACCGGGGCGGCAGCGCAGCGGAGGAATCAACAGGAGGAACTCCATGAGGATCCAGAGTCGGGTGTGGATGGTGGCGTGGTTCGGCCTGCTGGTGGCGGCGTGCGAAGGGAACGACGGGGGAACGGTCGACGTGCAGGGGTCGCCGGACATCGCGGGGGATGCTTCCGGTCCGGGGACTCTGGAGGTGGACGGGGACATCAACGGGAACGTGACGTGGAAGGCCGGCAGCACGGTGAGGCTGCGGCGCTACGTCTTCGTGGAGAACGGGACGCTGACCATCGAGGCGGGGGTCACGGTCCTGGGCGACCAGGGCAGCGCCCTGGTCATCACCCCGTCCGGCCGCCTGGTGGCCGAGGGAACCCGGGAAGCACCGGTCGTGTTCACCAGCAGCCAGCCCGCCGGGAGCCGGAACGCCGGAGACTGGGGCGGGGTGGTGCTGCTGGGCAGGGCGCCGATCAACGTCGCCGGGGGGACCGAGAAGATCGAGGGTTTCCCGGCCACCGAGTCCCGGACCAACTACGGGGGCAGCGACGCGGACCACGACTGCGGGATTCTGCGGTACGTCCGGATCGAGTTCGCGGGGTACGAACTGGCCAAGGACAACGAACTGAACGGGCTGACGATGGGCGGGTGCGGCCGGCGCACGGTGGTGGACTTCGTGCAGGTCCACAAGGGGGCCGACGACGGGGTCGAGATGTTCGGAGGCACTGCGGATCTCCGCCATGTGCTGGTGTCCCAGCCAGATGACGACGGCCTGGACTGGGACTTCGGGTGGACCGGCCGGGTCCAGTTTCTGATCGTCCAGCAGAACGCCCTGGTGGGAGACAAGGGGATCGAGGCGGACAACAACAAGAACGACAACGGGGCGACCCCGAGGTCGATGCCGGAGATCTGGAACGCGACCCTGATCGGGTCCAATGCGGACCCCGGGACGGCCGGCAAGACCCAGAGCGGCATCCACTTCCGTCGGGGGACCGCCGGCCGCCTGTCGAACGTCGTGCTGGCCTGGTTCGCCGATTACGGGATCCATGTGGACGACGCCGCGACCCGGGCCCAGGCCGACGGCGGGACCCTGTTCGTCCGGCACTCGATCTTCTGGGACAACGGCAACGACACCGCGTCGCTGCCCACGAAGACCGGCCTGGAGGGCTACGACCCGACGGCCTTCTTCCTGGGCGCCTCCCAGGACAACCGGGTGGCGGATCCGGGGCTGGCGGCGCCCCTGAACCTGGCGGCCCCCTCCTTCGTGCCCAAGCCGGGATCCCCCGTCCGGACCGGCGGCGGGACGCCTCCGTCCGACGGGTTCTTCGACCCCACCGCGACCTTCGTCGGCGCCGTCGGGGACCAGGACTGGACCGCCGGCTGGACCGCCTTCCCCGCCAACTGATCCGGGGACAGTCACCTTATTACATGTCCTAACCATCCGTATCTGTTTGATATTTGCCTGGCCTGGGCCGAAGCCGGTCCCGGGATTCGCGGTCGGGCTCCCGGCTTCCAGGCCGGCAGGCGAACGCCAGGTGCGTCCCGGCCCGGGACAGGAAAACGTCGCGCGGAGGCGGGCGGTTCGTTGGCGACCCCGGAAGGACCCGGGGCGGATCCCGGAAGGCCGGAATCGGGGGCATGTCCAAGGGGGGCAGGATGAACAGTGGAATCGGAGGGTTGGGTGTGGTAGATAGGTGACTGTCCCCTGGGGAGGGCCGGGTGCGATGGGTCGTCGATTCGGGGCAGCGGTTCCATGGATGCTGGCAGCGGTGGTGGGTGCCTGCGAGACCGGGGACCCCGGGGAGGGAGCATCCGATCCGGAGGAGGAACTGGGGATTGGATCCATCGACGACCTGAAGGAGGACGGCGGCTGGGGATCAGCGCTCACCTGCAAGCCCCTGCCCGACCTCCCGGTACTGCCCCACCCGGAGATCGTCGTCTCCCTGGACGGGCTGACGTTGCGCCTGTTCGACGCCAGCACCGGGTTCGAGAAGGTCTTCCCCATCGGTCCCGGCGCCATCCGGAACGGAGAGTCCCTGACCCCCACGTCGCTCTCGCGCCCGGACCTCCGGTTCCATCTCCGGCTGGACAAGCCCCTGGTGAAGGAGATCCCCGATTCCAGGAAGGCCCAGCCCTGGGGCTATGCCTACAGTTGCAAGTACTGGTGGAAGGACCCGTCGTCGGGAAAGCAGGTGCCGGTCTTCGCGGGGCTTCCGTTCCTCCGCCTGGAGGGGGCTCCGTCCCTCGCCTACGCGATCCACGGGCCCATCGACGCGTACACCGAGCCGTCGGGAGGGCGCCTGAAGCGGGGCTACGTGTCCCACGGGTGCATCCGGATGGAAGCGGCGGACGTGCTGGAACTGGCGGCGCGGTGCAAGGGCCGGAAGGTCCCCGTCCGGGTGCAGCGGTCGGTGGAGCGCCGTTCCGACGGGACCGCGGTGGACCTTCCGGGCCGGTGGCTGCTGTCGGAGTGCGTCGAGGATGGGGACTGCAACTTCGCCGGGGGGCGATGCCTGAGGAATCCGTGGTCCGCCAGGGGGTTCTGCACCGCCGCCTGTTCGCGCCTCTGTCCCCTGGATCGCTGGGGCTACCCGGAGTCCTTCTGCATCGCCCATCCAGAGGACGCCCGCCAGGGGATCTGCACGCTCAAGTCGGGTCCCCTGAATGCCTGGTGTGCCCGCCATCCGGGGTTCACGACCGGGATCCAGGAACCCAGGTTCAGCCAGGCCTCGGTGAAGGCGGACGTGTGCCTGCCGGGGTCCCCGGGATACCTGGGTGCCCCCTGCTTCACCGATCCCGAGTGCCGGGAGCCCGGCGGGTTCTGCGACCTGGACGAGGCCGGGCCGGGTCGTCCGGGACGATGCACGCTGGCCTGTTCGAAGACCTGCCCGGACCGCCCGGGGGCACCGGGGACGTTCTGCGTGGACGACCAGGGCCGGGGCCGTTGCGTCGCCAGGTGCGTCCTGGACGACGATTGCCCGGCGGGAGATGTCTGCACGTCGGGCGTCCCGCGGTTCGGTCAACCCTCCGTCACGGCGTCGGTCTGCGGTCCCAGTTCCCCGACCCTGTAGGTCGGGCCCCGGCAACGGGCCCGACAGGCCGCCCCGTCAAAGCGACTGGCGGAGGATCTCCGCGGCGACGTCGGGGGTGATGTCGCGGTTCTCGCCGAGGGCCACCATGCCGTGGACCTGCAGTTGGGCGACCACCTCGGGGATGCGATCGGAACCGATGCCATAGGCCGACAGGCGGGTCGGAACCCCGAGGGATTCGAAGAATTCCCGGGTGGCCGCGATGGCCGCGTCGGCCCTCCCGGCATCCGTCCCCTCCCGCACGCCAAAGACGCGATCGGCGAACTGCACCAGTTTGGCCATCTTCTGCTGTCGGCGCACCGCGAGGAGGCTCGGGAGCACGATGGCCAGCGACTGCCCGTGGTCGATCCCGAACAGCGCCGTCAGTTCGTGGCCGATCATGTGCGTCGCCCAGTCCTGGGGCACCCCGACCCCGATGATGCCGTTCAGGGCCATCGTGGCCGTCCAGACGTGCTGGGCCCGGATGTCGTAGTCGTCCGGACGTTCCACGGACGGGCGGCCGATCTCGATCAGGGTGGACAAGATCGCCTCGGCCATCCGGTCCTGGAGGATCGCCCCGACGGGGTAGGTCAGGTACTGCTCGGTGGTGTGCACGAAGGCGTCCACGATGCCGTTCGCGACCTGCCGGGGCGGCAGCGTGAAGGTCAGGGAGGGGTCCAGGATCGAGAACCTCGGGAACGTCAGGGGGCTCAGGACCGGCAGTTTGTCCCGGCCGCGGCTGATCACCGCCCCGCCGTTCATCTCGGACCCGGCGGCGGGCAGCGTCAGGACGGTCCCGAGGGGGATCGGCCGTGGGACCATAGCGGAGGTCACGTTCCGGTGGCCCAGGAGCGTGGCCGGGTCGCCGTCGAAGCGGGCCGCCAGGGCCACGAACTTGGTGCCGTCGATCACGGACCCTCCTCCCACGGCCAGCAGGAAGTCGATGTCGTGGGCCCGCACCTCCTCGACGGCTCTCATCAGGGTATCGAACTGCGGGTTGGGCTCGATCCCGCCGAACTCCCGGACGAACCGCCCGCCCAGGGCCGCCTTCACGCGCCCGATCAGGCCGCTGCGCACCGCGCTGCCGCCGCCGTAGGTCACCAGCACCCGGGCGTCGGCCGGCACCAGGCGGTCGATCCGCCCCAGCCGGTCCCTGCCGAACACGATGTGCGTGGGGTTGTGGAATTCGAAGTCGAACATGGCCGCTCCTCCCTGGATGGAATCCCGGGTCGCCCGCCGCGCGGCGATCCGGGGAGCCCCAAGTGTACGGGAAGTCCGCGGTCGAGGGATCGCCGGGCCCGGTTGGCCGCGCTGCTGCGAAGGGATCCGGGTCCGGGAGTCCGGGGTCCCG
Source organism: Myxococcota bacterium (assembly GCA_017994695.1). Classification (GTDB taxonomy): domain Bacteria; phylum Myxococcota_A; class UBA9042; order DTJE01; family DTJE01; genus JAGOKF01. Next base: position 41,261 of record JAGOKF010000020.1, read on the forward strand.
GACGGCGGGGCCCGGCGAGGGGCCTTTCAGGGCCGGCGTTCCTCGGCCGGGTCGTTGGGATCCTCGTCGGGGGGCGCTTCGTCCTCCCGGGAGGGGAGGCTGCCCACCGCCTCCAGGGAGACCACGACCCGACGGGGCAGATCCCGCTGCACCTGGACCCGGAGACCGACGGACCCGGCGGCCCGGGCCAGGGAGGGCAGGCGATCGGGCACCGTGACCAGCAGCCCTCCCCGGGCGGCGACCTCCCGGAAGATCCGGGGGGATGCCGGCACCGCGACCCCCTTCAGCATCGGGATGTCCCGGGTGGCCTGGTGGAACCCGGGGTCCAGGGCCAGGAACCGGATGGGGCAGTTGCAGTACCAGACCAGCGCCGGGTCGTGGAGGTCCACGGTGGCGACGAGGTCCCGGCCCCCCGGAGGCGGACCCTCGCAGAGTGCCCGGCTGTCCGGGGCGTAGTCGGGGTCCCGGAGGTCCCGGGCGTTGGTCCAGAGGAACACTCCGGTCCACAGCGTCGCCACGGCGAGCCAGGGAAGCCACCGGGCCCCGGGAAGGGGCTCGCCGGTCGGGGACAGGGCGGACCCGATCCGGGTCCCCTGGAATCCGGTCACCGTGGCCGTGGCCGCGAGTCCGATCCCCGGCAGCAGGGCCACCAGGTAGTGGGGCAGGGCCGTGCGGGACGCCAGCAGCGGCAGGCCTCCCCCGGCCGCCAGCGCCAGGGCCAGGCGGGCCGCCGGCTGGCCCCGGATCGCCAGCACTGCCGATCCGGCCAGGGCCAGGCCGGCCAGCAGGGCCGCCGGGCCCTCCCGCTCGACGACCCAGGCCGCGTAGACCTCGCTCCCCGGGCCCACCACGGTCTCGGCGGCCCGGTGCAGCAGGTGGTAGCCCACGTAGGTGGACAGGAAGGCATCCCCGTGGCGGAGGATCATCGCCAGGTGCCAGGGCAGCGCCGCCGCCAGCGCGATTCCCAGCGTCGCGGCCAGCCGTCCGGGCCCCCGGAACCTCCGGTCCCCCTGCAGCAGCACCAGTGCCGCGACGACGGGGAACGGGGCGACCGCCTTGGTGAGCGCCGCCAGCCCCAGCAGGATCCCCGCCGCGACGACCCCCCGACGGGATCCCTCCAGGAACCAGGCCAGGCCCCAGAGGGCCAGGGTCGCCCCCGGGACGTCGGTCATCGGCCGTCGCGCGTTCAGGAACAGCAGGTTCGTGGCCAGCAGCAGCGCGGCTCCGGCCCAGGCCTCCCGGCCGCCGGCCCCCAGGCGGGTCCCGACCCGGTGCACCGCCAGCAGCAGCATCAGCCCGGCCAGCACCCCCGGGATCCGGGCCGCCAGGTCCGTGGGGCCCAGGAGGGCCATCGTCCCTTCCAGGGCCCAGAACAGCACCGGGCCCTTCTCGTAGAGGGGACGCCCCTGCCAGGTCACGTCCAGCCAGCGGCCCGCCTCCAGGGCCTCCCGGGCGGCCTGGGCATAGATCGAGTCGTCGCTGGACAGCAGGGATCCCTTCCCGAGGTTCCAGCACAGGGCCGCGAGGACCACCAGCCAGGGCAGCCCCCGAAGCCACCGGGAACGGGTCATTGGGAGGGCCCCGGCCGCCAGGTCAGGACGGGCTGGCGCGCGGCGGTCACCTCGTCGGGACGTTGGATCGCGGTCAGGGTCGGGGTGTGGTGGAGCGTCTCGGGGGACTGGCGGATCTCCTCGGCGATCTCCGTCATGGCCTGGACGAACTCCTTCAGCGTGCCCAGGTCCTCGGTCTCGGTGGGCTCGACCATCAGGGCCCCGTGGACGTTCAGGGGGAAGTACACCGTCGGGGGGTGGAATCCCTTGTCGATCAGGCGCTTCGCGACGTCCATCGTCTCGACGCCCTGCTTCTTGTGCCCCTTGTCGCTGAACACGACCTCGTGCATGCAGGTCCTCGGGAAGGGCAGGTGGAAGTGGTCCTGGAGGCGCACCCGGAGGTAGTTGGCGTTCAGGACCGCCCTCTCGGCCACCCGCTTCAGGCCGTCACCCCCCAGGGCCAGGATGTAGGTCAGCGCCCGGACCATGACCAGGAACTGCCCCTGGAAGGACCGGACCCGCCCGATGCTCTGGGGGAAGTCCTCCGACAGGGCCAGGGTCCCGTCCTCCCGCCGCACCACCCGAGGCACCGGCAGGAAGGGGGCCAGGACCTCCACGACGCCCACGGGTCCGCTCCCGGGGCCCCCGCCGCCGTGGGGAGTGCTGAAGGTCTTGTGCAGGTTGAACTGGATCACGTCGATGCCCAGGCAGGCGGGCCGGACCTTCCCCATCAGGGCGTTCAGGTTGGCGCCGTCGCCGTAGACGAAGCCTCCCCGCTCGTGGACGATCCGGGCCACCTCCGGCAGGTGCCGCTCGAAGAGCCCCAGGGTGTTCGGGTTGGTGATCATGATGGCGGCGGTGTCCTCGTCCATCGCCGCCGCGACGTCTCCGGGATCCAGGACCCCGTCCTCGCTGCTCTTCAACGGCACGACCTGGTAGCCGTGGAGGGCCGACGAGGCGGGATTGGTGCCGTGGGCGGTGTCCGGGATCAGGACCTTCTTCCGGGGGTTGCCCCGGGCCTCCAGGGCCGCCCGGATCACCTTGATGCCGGTCCACTCCCCGTGGGCGCCGGCGGCCGGCAGCAGCGACACCGCGCTCATGCCCGAGATCTCCGCCAGGGCGGCCTCCAGCAGCGCGAAGACCTCCAGGGCGCCCTGGACCAGCGCGTCCGGGGCCAGGGGATGCAGCCCGGCGAAGCCCGCCAGGGAGGCCATGTCCTCGCAGACCTTGGGGTTGTACTTCATCGTGCAGGACCCCAGGGGATACATCCCCAGGTCCACGGCGTAGTTCATCCGGGACAGCCGCGTGAAGTGGCGCACCGCCTCCAGTTCCGAGACCTCGGGAAGCGGCAGGGGGGACGATCGTCGCAGGGATTCCGGGAGGTCGTCGGCCTCCGGGGCCTCGCCGCACGGGAATTCCACCCCCCGGCGCCCCGGCGATCCCCGTTCGAACACCAGGGGTTCCTGAAGTTCCAGGCCGCTTCGTGCCGCCATGATGCGCTCCTGTTGATGGGCTGTCGAGGGACCTCCCGGAAACGGATCTACTGGGCCGGCGGGGGAGCCGGCTGGACCGCGGGGGCCGGGGCGGGTGCCGCAGCCGGGACGGGAGCCGGGGCGGGGGCCGCGGCTGGCGCAGGTGCCGGCTGGTCCAGGCCGGGGATCAGGATCTCGACCTTCCCGTCCTTCCGCAACTGCTCGACCAGTTCCCGGCGGGCCTTGAAGGTGTTCCGGTTCCGGAGGCTCTCCCGGATCTGGTCCTGGACCTCCTCGAAGGGCTTCACCCGCTCGGCCTTCCGGTCCGTCACCTGGATGATGTGGAACCCGAAGGGTGTGCGCACGGGCTCCTTCGACATCTCACCCGGCTGCATCGCGAAGGCGGCCTCCTCGAACTTCGGCACCATCACACCGCGGCGGAAGAAGCCCAGGTCCCCGCCCTTCTCCTTGGACATCGCGTCGTCGGAATGGGTCCTGGCCACGTTCCCGAAGTCCTCGCCGCCCCGGACCTTCTTCAGGGCCTCCATCGCCTTCTTCCGGGCCGCCTCCACCTGGTCGGCGGGGGCGTTCTCGGCCACCTTGATCAGGATGTGCCGGGCCTGCACCTGCTCCGGCTCGGTGTACATCTTGATCCCGGTCTGGTAGGCCTGCCGCACCTCCTCTTCCGGGACGTCCAGCCTGCCCAGTTTCTGCAGCAGTTTCGTCAGCGCCAGGGAGGACCGGAGCCGGGCCCGGATCTCCTCGATCGTGGTCTTGCCGTGGGTCAGGTAGGAGTTGAACTGCTCCTCGCTCTTGAATCGGCCCCGGTACTTCTCGAACTCGGCGTCGATCTCCGCCTCGGTGACCTGGATTCCCTGCCGCTGGATTTCCTGGGCCAGCAGTTCCTCCTCGACCAGCCGGTTGACCACGTTCTCCTGGATCTTCCGGAGGCGGTCCTCGGGGATCTGGCGGGTGCCTCCCTGGGTGATCTTGTTCATCTCGGCGTCGAAGGCCGCCCTGGGGATCTCCTTGCCGTTGACCCGGGCCACCGGGCCACCCTCGACCGCCGCCGGCTTCTCGGCCTTCGGAGCCTCCTTCTTGCAAGCCACCGGCACCGTCAGCATCATCGCCAGCGTCCACCAGAACCACCGCTTCATGGAACACCTCCTGCAGGCCCGAAAGCCAGCGGATTCTAGACCGAAGGGGGAGTCAAGACAACCGTTCCCGACAGGAGACACGGGAGATCCCGGGGGTGGTAGGATTCCCATGCCGAACGAGGAGCGGCCATGCAGGACTCCCCCTGTGCACGATGCCGATTCCGGGCCCGCTACGACCGGGATCCCCGGTCCCTGCTCGGCCGGCTGTGGCGCTGGCATGCCGGGTGGTGCCCCGGGTTCCGGGCCTACCTGAAGTCGCTTCCCGTCGAGGAGCGGCAGGCGCTGGCCGATCGCTACGGCCTGTCGAAGTACCGGTAGGGAGAAGACTGGGAGACGGTCGCCGGATCGCCTCCCAGGGGTCCCTGTCACCGGACCGACGGGAAATCGTCACCCGAAGGACATGGAGTCGCACTATCCTGGGGCGGGTGGTTCCCCGGCGGAACTCTCGCCGGAAGGAGACGGGAATGACGACTCCCCGACGATGGAAAGCGGCGTGGACCCTGGCGGCCGGAATCGCCCTGCTGGTCCTGCCCGCCGGGGGCTGCGGCACCGAGGGCGGCTGGTCCCGGGAGGTGTCCCGGCGGGTCGGGGAGGTGATCCGGGCCCACGAGGACCAGGTCCATGTCCCCGAGGGGAACCGGGCGCCGCCCGTGGCCGTCTTCGACCTGGACAACACGCTGATCTGGGGGGACATCTCCTTCGCGTTCCTGGAATTCCAGGTCCGGACCGGGAGGTACGGCTTCGACCCTGCCCGGGCGGAGGACCTGCTTCCGGCCGAGGCCCGGGAGGCCTTCGCCCGGATGGCCGCGGCCGCCGACGAGGCGGCGCGGGAGGCCGCCCGGCAGGACGCGGTGTACCACGTCCTCCGGGGCTACGAGGAACTCTGGGCCTCCGGGTGCGAGGTCGCCGCGTGTGCCTACCTCGTCCGGCTGCTTCGGGGCCTGACCCCGGAGCAGGCGAGGCAACTGGGGCGGGAGGCCCTGGAGTTCGCCCTGGAACAGCCCCGCTGCCTGCGGCGCCACGCCCCGGCCACCGGAGAATGGGAATCCATCGTCGAGGAGACCGGCATCCGGATGCGTCCGGACATGGGGCGGATGGTCCGGCGGCTCGGGAATGCGGGCTTCGAGGTCTTCGTGGTCTCCGCGTCCCCGAAACCCGCGGTCGAGGTCGTGGCCGAGCGGTACGGCATCGCGCCGGACCGCGTGATCGCGGTGACTTCCGAGGTCGCAGGCGGCGTGCTGACCGACCGGGTTCTGGAACCGGTGACCTACGGTCCAGGGAAGATGGCGGCCATCCGACAGCGGATCGGGCGCGTTCCGGCGGTCGCCTTCGGGGACGCCCGGACCGACTTCGAGATGCTGGTCGGGGCCGAGGCCGCGGTGCTGGTGGACCGGGGGGATCCGATCCTTTCCGGGGAGCTGAGGCAGCGCGGCGTGCTGATCCAGCCCCTGTTCCCGGGGGAGGGGCCGCTGCCGGCCTGCGAAGCCCCGGAGGCCGCCGCGTCGCCGCGGCCGTGACTTCCCCTACCGGCCGTCCGATTGGCCGGTCATCGGGACGAAGCGGACCCCCATCAGGACCTCCCGGTCGTACCCGGTCCTGGTGCGACGGATGCGGACCAGGTCCTGGACGCCCTCGCCGATGGGGGCCACCAGCACCCCGTCCACGGCCAGTTGCTGCAGCAGGGCCGGGGGCACCTCCCGGGGCGCCGCGGTGACCAGGATCCCCTGGAAGGGGGCCTCCTCGGGCCAACCGAACCATCCGTCACCCACCCGGAGCCGGACGTCCCGGTATCCCAGGTCCTCCAGGGTCCGGGCCGCCTGCCGGGCCAGGGGTTCCAGGATCTCGATCGAGTGGACCCGGCCCTCGGGCCCGACCACCTCGGCCAGCACGGCGGCCTGGTAGCCCGACCCGGTCCCGATCTCCAGCACCCGGGCCCCGGGTCCCACGCCCAGGGCCTCGGTCATCGCCGCGACGATGTAGGGCTGGCTGATGGTCTGCCCCTGGCCGATGGGCACCGGGTGGTCGTCGTAGGCCTCGTGCTGGAGGCCCGGGGGGATGAAGCGGTGCCTGGGGACCCGTTCCATCGCCGCGATCACCCGGGGATCCCGGACTCCCCGGGCCGCGATCTGGGACTCGACCATCCGGCGGCGTTCTTCCATGCGCTCCTCCCGGGCAGCGGCCCCGGCGGTCTCCGGTCCCCCGGGAGGCCGGTCCCGGAGATGGCACCGGGGGAGGCCCAGCAGCCCGATCCCCAGGGCCAGGATCACCCGTCTCATGACGCTCCCGCCTGCGGGTCCGGAGTCGCCCGGACACCCCGCAACCGGGCCATCGGGGGCAGGGGCCCGCCCACCAGGGGCCGGAGGTACCGGAGGAACTCCTCGGTGACGAACGACCGTTCCCGATCCAGGAAGGCCTCGGGCATCCGCTGCTTGCCCTCGTTGACCCGGGTCAGGGGCACGTCCACGTACCGGATCCGGTAGGTCGGGCCCGGATCCCGTTCCATCGCCACCATGCGCCCGGTCTTCCCGGCCACCGCCAGCCGGACCGCCTCCCGGCCCGCCTGGAAGGCCTCCTCCCGGTCCACCTCCGACACCCGGTCCTGACCCGCCATCTGGAGCGACTCCACCACCTGGAACTCCCCTCGCAGCCCCAGTTCGTTGCAGAGGATCGTCTTCAGCACCATCGCGGCGCTGCTCCCCCCGGCGGCCCCGAACTCGGGGTTGCCGAAGCGGTCCCGGACCGTCGTGCCCGATACGGGGTCGCCGTTCTCCCAGGTCACGCCCTCCCCGACCGAGACGGCCACGAAACCGAACCGGGACAGGCACCGCTCGGCGTCCCGGAGGACCCTCTCCCGCGACAGGGGCACTTCGGGGACGTAGATCAGGTGGGGCGGGTCGCTTTCCTGCTCCCGGGCCAGGGCCGCCGCCGCGGCGAGCCACCCGGCGTCCCTGCCCACGGCCTGGTAGACCAGCACCGGGTCCACCTTCTGCATGTCCCGGGCCAGGCGCCCGCCCTGCTGCATCGAGAGGGCGACGTAGCGCGCCGCGGACCCGTAGCCCGGGGTGTGGTCCGTCCCGAAGAGGTCGTTGTCCACCGTCTTGGGGATCCCGATGCCGAAGACCTCGTGGCCCTGGTCCAGGCAGTACCGGACCACCCGGTGGGTGGTGTTCTGGGAGTCGTCGCCGCCGATGTAGAAGAAGTAGCGGACGTCGAAGCGCCGGAACACCTCCAGGATGCGCGGCAGGTGATCGTCCTGGACCTTCAGGCGGCAGGACCCCAGGGCCGAGGAGGGGGTCGTCCGGAGCAGGGCCAGCGTCTCGGGATCCTCGGATCCCAGGTCCACCAGGTCCTCCTCCAGGAGGCCCTGGATGCCCCAGCGCATGCCCAGCAGCCGCCCGATGCCCGGGTGCCGTTTCGCCTCCTCGATCACCCCCGCCAGGGAGGCGTTGATCACCGCCGTCGGTCCCCCGGACTGCCCGATCAGCAGGTTTCCGGCCATCGCGTCCTCCGTGCCGCTCCCTGCCCAACAACTATCGCACCGGGGCTTTTCGGGCAATGGCCCTTCGGGGGTTCCGGGGCCCGTGAAGAACCGGACCTGCGAGCGCGGCGAGGGGCCCGTCGCGTCCCCGTCGCCCGGGGGTCAGTGGTCAAGACAGTCCGAGTAGGGGGTGGCGCAGGCGCCGGCCAGGGCGGCCCTCTCGCAGGCATCGAGGGGCAGCACGGGGCTGTCCGGAATGCCGGATGGGCATTCCGCCACCAGGCACTGGCCCAGGGGGTCCAGCCAGATCCTGGCTTCGAGGGAGGCTCTTCCCACGCAGGCGATGCAGGCCTCGAGGTCCTGGCAATCGTCGATGCAGGCCACGACCTGGGCGCAGGTCCACTCCCCGAAGTCCCAGCAGCGCAGCGTCTCGGTGCGACAGGCGTCCGCCTGGGCTCCCTGCTCGCACTCGTCGCACTCCCGGGGTCGCGGCTCCTGCTCGCAGGCGGGGCACTGGTCCCGGATGCATCCGAGGTAGGCGTTCATGTCCGCCTGGGCCTCGGGAGAGGCCTGGTTCCAGCACAGGTCCCCGCAGTGGTCCGGACAGGGGCTCTGGTTATCGCAGCACTGCTGGAAGCAGGCCTGCAACTCCTTGCAGTCCCGGATCGCGTAGGAGACGTCCTCCGGGCCGTCCGCGGCATCGAGATCCGTCGCGAACCCGTCTCCCGGGGCATCGTTCGGCGGAGGCAGGTCCGGGTTGCCCGGGTCGGGTCCCGGTCCCGGGTCGTCGGGGCGGGCATCGGGGAGGTCCGCCGGTGCGGCCCGGTCCTCCGGGGCATCCGTCGGGGAGGCCGCGTCCCCGGGGCCGTCCGGCACCCCTTCCGGCAGCCCGTCGGTTCCCGTCGCCGAGTCCTCCACCGTTCCGGGCACGTCGGCATCCGGGTTCCCTCCCGGTCCCGGATCCCTGCCGGCCGTGCCTCCTGCGCATCCCAGGGCGAGGATCATCCCCGCGAGCCACATCCGCCCGTCCGGTCGCATCGCTCCCTCCTTCCCAGTTGCCCGGCTGCTGCCTTGGAACTGGCCGCAACCCGGATATTTATAGCGTTCCCGGCGTTCCGGAGTGAAATGGACGGCCGCATCCCGGGGATCCCTGGATCCCGCAGGAGTGCCATGGAATCCCCGAACAGTCGGGAACCAGTCCTATCGAAGCCCACGGGAACGGAGGTGCTCGAAGAGTCCCCCGGGGTCGTCGGTGATGATCCCGTCCACGGCCATTTCCAGCAGCCGGTCCCAGTCCCGGGGGTCGTTGGCGGTCCAGGGGATGACCCGGATCCCGGCCTGATGCAGGACCCGGACGTCCGAGGCCGTGATCCACTGGTGGTGGGGCGACAGGATCGAAGCCCGGGCATCCCGGGCGACCGCCACCAGGTCCACCGGCCGGTCCTGGTCCAGCAGCGCCGCCAGGGGCACCTCGGGCATCCGGGCATGGAAGGCCCGGAGCACCCGGTGGTCGAAGCACTGCACCGTGACCTGCCACCGGACCGGCGAGGACCGGATCGCCTCGGCCAGCAGCGCCGCCAGGCGGTCGGGGTCCGGACCCAGGTCCGGCCGTCCCGGGACGGTCTTCAGTTCCAGGTTCAGCCGGACCGGCACGTCCCGGAAGACCCCGGCGATCCGCGCCAGGGACAGGACCTCCTCGAGGGTCGGGATCCGCTGTCCCGGCACGGCCTGCTGTCCGGGAAACCGCGGATTGGCCCGGGACCCGCAGTCGAAGGCCCGGACCTCCCCGAGCGTCAGCGACCGGATCGCCAGGCCTTCCGGGGGCGGCTGGCCGTCGGGTCCCAGGCAGAGGTCCCGGGGCACCCACAGGTCGTGGATCACCACCAGCCGGTCGTCCCGGGTCACCGCCAGGTCCATTTCCAGCACGTCGGCGCCGGCCTTCAGAGCGAAGTCGAACCCCGCCAGCGTGTTCTCGGGCCGGAGGGCCCGGGCCCCCCGGTGTCCGTGTACCTCGACCTTCCGGGGACCCGGCGGCGGCCCAGGGACGTCCCGGGTGACCTGCCTCGGGGCGGCGCACTGCACCAGGATCCCCGGCAGCAGGAACAAGGGCCATCGCCTCATGGCGGATTCCTCCCGTTTTTCCCGCCTCCCCGGTCCCGGTCGCCGGCATTTCCCGGGCGATCCCCGCCTCCGGTCCCAGGCGGATCCGGACGGTCCCGGACCAGGCTCCGGGCCAATGCCAGGGCCTCCTGCCGATCCCGCACCTCGCCCCGGAGCTGGGCATCCTCGATGGCCCTGAGGATCGCCGCCACCTCCGGTCCCGGGACCGCGCCGGACCGGATCAGGTCATGGCCGTCGAGGAGACGCTCCGGGAACAGGTCCTCCGGGCCCCAGAGGGCCAGTCGATCCCGGGCTGCCCGGAGGGGGTCCGGGGACGGCCTCGGGTCGGGATTCCAGGCCTCGGCCACCGACAGGGCCGCCGGGAACTCCGGCCGCCGGACCAGCCGCTTCTCCCGCGCGACGTCCCCCATCGGCAGGCCCTGGAGGTCCGCCGCCGCCTGGAGGGTGGCGGCCACTTCATCCCGGAGAGCCGTGCTGCGGCGAAGCCGCCCCAGCATCTCCCGGGCCTTCCCGGGCCCGGACGGGAGCAGCGCCCCGGCCCAGAGCCAGGACAGCGGCCGGCCCCGGAGGCGCTCCAGGGCCTCGGCGGTGGCATCCACGGGCCCCTCCCACCCCGGCAGCACGACCGGCAGCAGGCCCTACCGGTGGAGCAGGCGCCAGCCCAGGCCCGGGCGATCCGACTGGAGCAGGCGCCCCAGTTCCTCGGTGATCCGTTCGGGGC
>JAGOKF010000105.1 GCA_017994695.1 Myxococcota bacterium
CCCGGGGCCGCGCACTTGGCCGTCACGTAGTCCCAGGCCCCGCCGTCGCCTCCCCGCCCCCCGGTTCCCCCGGAACCGCCATTGCCCCCGTTCCCCCCGTTTCCGCCCAGACCGCCCCGGATGGTGTTCCCGGCCAGGACGGGCACCGACGCAGGGGGGCTGTCCCAGGCGAGGAAGACGCCGAACGACCCGCCGCCCGAACCTCCCCCCTGGCCGCCCAAGCCTCCGCAGCCTCCCGATCCGCCTCCGCCCCCGGCCCCTCCGATCTGGGTCCTCGCGGAGCAGGACGAGGCGTTCCGGGCCCCGCCTCCCGCGCCGCCGCCTCCCCCGCCCGATCCGGGGCTGCCCGGGACCCCGGCCAGCCCGCTGGCCGGGGTCCACAGGCCTCCGACCACGCTTCCCGCAATGACGCAACCGTTGGAACCGGGGGTGGCACCGTGGGTCCCGACCGCCCCGTCCCGTCCCCGGTTCCCGACCTCGCTGCCTGCCGAGGGCTGGTGGCACTCGCCGTCCGGGGGGATCGTGTTGCAGGCCCAGGCCTCCCGGTCGTAGCCCCCGAGGCCCCCGGCTCCCGCGCCGGGCCCGTTCCCGGCCGATCCGTTCTCGTAGGCCACCGGGGCGGCGTTGTACACCGGGGGACAGGTGTTGCCGCCCCCGGCGCCTCCCCCGACGTCCACGGCCCCGCAGACCAGGGATCCCCCGAGGCCTCCAGGGCGGGGCAGGGCCGGAACGATGGCGGAGCAGGTGGTCACGGTCGTCCCGAAGGACGCGGCACCGGCCGTCCCGGCAACCCCGGAGGAGCCGTTCGTCCCGTCGGCCCCCTTGGCCCCCGATCCACCGACGCCCCCCTCGAGGATGTTGTTGGAAACCACCAGGGCGTCCGTGCTGTTGCGGACATACAGGGCGTAGCTGCTGGCCCCGGTGGCCAGGACGTTCCGGCCCAGGATCGTGAAGCCGTCCAGCACGGTGGTTCCGGGGCCGCCGGTGATCCCGATGGCGTTGACGGCACCCGGGGATCCGGGAACGGGGTCCTGGCCGCGGATCACCGTGACGTTGATGGCGGGATCCCGTTCCCAGGTGATGGCATTGAAGCCGCCCTGCAGCGAGATGCCCGGCACCAGCGTGACGTTTTCCGCATAGAGGCCGCTGGACACCAGCACCTTGTTCCGGGCCCCGGCCTGGGCCCGGGCGATCCCGTGGCCGATGGAGGCGCAGGGGGAGGTGAAGGCTCCGCAGGAGGGATCGTCGAGGCCGCCGTTGGCCGGCGCCGAGACGTGGATGGCCAGCGGGTCGGGGAGGAACTCGCACCCGTCCTCCAGCACCCCGTTCAGGTTGTAGGCCCCGTCCCGGCAGTGGAACAGGCAGCGGGGGGAGGCCGGGGCGGCATCGCATGTCCCGTAGGCGTTGGGCAGCGCATAGAGGACCGTGCAGTCGGTGAAGCAGTTGCCGCAGGCGGTGTCCCTCCAGTACTTCCCGTCCTGCACGAAGCCGTCGTCGGTGACGCCGTCGCAGTCGTCGTCCAGGTAGTTGCAGACCTCCTCCCTCGGGCTCCCGGGGACCGCGTTGCACCAGACCCCGAGGCCGGTCTCGGCGCAGGCCCAGGTCCCGGTCTGGAGGCACTGGCCCAGGCCGGCCACGCAGACGCTGCCCTTCTCCGGCCAGTCCTCGTCGGTGAGCCCGTCGCAGTCGTCATCGAGGTCGTTGCAGGTCTCGGTTCCGGGAATCCCCGGTTCGGCGTCGCAACGGGTGCCGGTCCCGTCCGTCCGGCAGACGACCACCCCGTTCCGTCGGCAGGTGCCCAGGCCGGCCGCACAGGCCTGTCCCCGGGTCGGCCAGTCCTCGTCGATCCGGCCGTCGCAGTCGTCGTCGCGGTCGTTGCAGGACTCCACCCCTGGCGGAATGACCGGGGCGTCGCACTGGAGTCCCAGGCCATCCCCGGTGCATGCGAAGACCCCCGGGGAACGGCACTCCCCCAGGCCGATGAAGCACGGCTTCCCCTGGTTCGGCCAGTCCTCGTCGATTTGTCCATCGCAGTCGTCGTCGATCCCGTTGCAGCGCTCCTCGGAGGGAGGGCGGGGAGTCGCGCCGCACCGGACATCGGTCCCCGAGGGGTCGCACTGCCAGGTTCCCGTGGCGGCGCAGGCCCCCTGTCCGACCGTGCAGACGACCCCCAGGGAGGGCCAGTCCTCGTCGGTGAAGCCGTTGCAGTCGTCGTCCAGCCCGTTGCACGACTCGGGAACGGGGGTGCGGGCGGTGCATCCCACCCATCCTTCCGTGGGATCGCAGGTCTCCACGCCGCTGCAGATCCCCGAGGCATTCGCCACCCGGCAGACCCGCTGGGACCCGCTGCTCGCCAGCGTGCAGTCGCAACTGCGGGACAGGGGCACGCACTGCTCGATTCCGGGCTCCAGCGCCAGGCACTCGTAGCCCGCCGGGCAAGCCGTTCCCAGGGGGGCGGTGGGGGAGCAGTCCCGGCCGCAGAAGCGCTGGTTCCCGAAGGCGACACAGCGGTCCGTTCCGAAGCCGCAGTTGGCGTCCTCGGTGCAGGGCAGGCACAGGTTGCTCAGGGCGGGGGAGCAGACCGACGGGGCCACCTTGATGTAGCCGTCCTGGCACCGGGTCACCTGGCAACTGGGGGGATCGACTTCGGCCGCGCAGAGGACCTCCAGGGCGAAGGGAATCCTCCCCTCGCAGGAGTTGCCGCAGGCGCCGCAATGTTCCATCGTCACATGGCGCCCCCTCTCGTCCACGAAGTCCTCGTCCACCAGGTCGTCGCAGTCGTCGTCGAGGTAGTTGCAGACCTCCGGCGAGGGCATGCGGCCGACACAGACCCAGCCCGCCTCGCCCCGGCAGACCGGAGTTCCCGGACAGGACCCCACGCCGGGGACCTCGTTCCGGCAGGTGGCCTCCGGGGGAACCGGCTGGTCGTCGGCGACCCCGTTGCAGTCGTCGTCGATGCCGTTGCAGGTCTCGGGAGCCGGCTCTCTGGCCGAGCAGCCCACCCAGCCCTCCTCGGGGTCGCACGTCTCGAATCCGAGGCAGGTGCCGGTGGCGTTCTGGCGGATGCAGGGCCGCGTCTGGCCTTCCGTCAGGGGCCGGCACGAGCAGGTCCCGTTGGTCGGACGGCACTGGCGGGTCTCCTGGCCGCCCTCCCGGGTCGTGTTCACGCACTCGTAGCCGTCGGGGCAGGCGGCGCCGGAGCAGTCCCGGCCGCAGAACCTTCCCTCGTCCAGTTCCAGGCAGACGCCGTCGCCGCACTGGAGGTCGTTCCTGCAGGCCCGGCAGAGGTGGGCCCCCGCCGGCGAGCACAGGGACTGGACGTCCGAACCCACGGTGTACGTCCGGCAGTACCATCCCTCGGGGCACTCGGTTACGCAGACCTGGGTGCACACGAAGCCGTCCACTCCCTCGATGCAGTAGCCGCTGATGCAGTCGCTGTTGGAGTCGCAGGGCGCCCCGGTGGTGCCCGGTTCCGGGGGGATCTCGCCGATCTCCGCGGAGGGCCCGTCGAGGTGGCCGGAATCGGGACGCCCGTCGAGGCTCTCGCCGTCGGTCGGTTCCTGGGAGTCACCCTGGACGTCCACGGCCGTGCCGTGGTCCGACAGGCACCACGGTTCCAGCGACAGGGGGCCCTGCCCGCCCTCGCAGGCGAGGATCCACCAGGGAAGGCAAAGGGCGATCCACCGAGATGCGTTTCTCATCTTCTTCTTCCTCTCCCGGAAAGGGCCGTTCTTGTGCCGGGTTCCGTTCCCTGATGATAGGGGGGCGGCCGGGAAAACACAAAGAACCACTGTGAATCCGGCCTCCTGCCCGGGAACGGATGACTCGGGATCCCGGGGCTGCGACTCCAGAGGCCGGTGTTGGCCCTCCCGGCAATTCCCGGTAGACTGCCACCGGCCCGGGAGGGAGGTGCCTGGATGAGGGGGCGATCGAGGTCGGGGATGGTCTGGGGATGCCTGTGGTGGGCGGCCTGCGCGTCGTCGGGCGGGACCGGGACCGACCTGTCGCCGCGGGATCTCCTGGAACCCGATGCGGTGGAGGTGCCCGGCGACGCGGGGGACGTCCCCGGAACCCCGGAGACACCTCCGTCCCCCGGGGGATGCGGGCTGGACCCCTATGCCTGGAAGACCCCTCCCGAGGTCGGAAGGCTGGTGTCCTGGGAGGAGGACCCGATGTGGGCCCAGCCCCGGGAGGTGCTGGAAGGGGCTCTGATCGGGGCGGGGTTCGGTGCCATCGCCCCCCTGGAGTTCGGGACGCGGGTGTACCGGATGCGGTACGTCACCCAGGACCGGGGCGACCTGGTGGAGGCCACGGCCCTGGTGGCGGTTCCCCAGCCCGAGGACGGCGGGCCCGGGACCTACCCGTGGCTGTTGTCGTTCCACTGGACCACGGGGATGAACGATTCCTGCGCCCCGTCCCGGTCCATCGAGGGGACCAGCCTGGTGGCCATCTGGGCCGCGGCCGGGTACATCACCGTCGCGCCGGACTATCTGGGGATGAACGGTTTCGGTGACCCCTCGGGACGCCTCCATCCCTACCTGGTCGGGGAACCGACGGCCGTCGCGGCCTGGGATGCCCTGCGGGCCGCGGAGGAACTCCTGGCGGGGCCGATCGAGGACGAACCGGCCCGGCCCGCGGACCGCCGGGTGGTGATCTGGGGAGCCTCCCAGGGAGGCCACGGGGCCCTCTGGGGACACCGCCTGGCCCGGTGGTACGCCCCGGAATACGAGGTGGTCACCGTGGTGGCCTCCACGCCTCCGGCGGACCTCGCCGTCGAGACCCGGACGGCGATCCTGGAGGACCGGGCGGGCTTGCCCAACGTGGCCGCCTTCCTGGTCAGCGCCGCGGACTGGTACCGGCGGAACGAGGCCCTGGAGGAGGTCTTCACCGACCGGGACCCGGGCCGTTACCGGACCTCGTTCCCCGCCGCGGTGCGGCAGCGATGCGACTTCTGGACGCCCCTCGACGGCGCCGCCTCCGGCGACGTGTTCGAGCCGGCCTTCCTGGAAGCCCTGCGGCGTGGCGAGTTCCCGGCCCCCTGGGACTGCTTGGTGGCCGAAAACAGCCTGAACCGGACGGGGGTGCCCCCCGGATCGCCGGTCCCGATCCTGTTCGTGCTGGCCGAGAACGATTCCCTGGTGAACACCTCCGCAGAACGCCAGGCCTTCCAGGACCTCTGCGGCCAGGGGGAGACGCTGGTGATGCTGGAGTGCCAGGGAGCGACCCACCAGCAGGGGTCCCTCTGGTCCCTGGGGGAGCAGAAGCGGTGGATGGCCGACCGCCGGAAGGGAATCCCGCTGGACGGCGCGTGCCGCCTGCAGGACCCGGTCCGCTGCCTCGGGACCCCGTAGAACGGTGCGGCGCCTAGCGGGAGAGACGTCGCCGCTCCTCCTCGGCCAGGATCGCCCGCATCTCCCGGACGGCCGCCTCAAGGCCCACGAAGACCGCCCGGCTCACGATGGAATGGCCGATGTTCACTTCCTCCACCTGGGGGATGCGGGCGATGGCCCGGACGTTCTGGTAGTCCAGCCCGTGCCCTGCGGCCACGGCGATCCCCCGGCGCGCCCCCTCGGCAATCGCCGCGCGCACGCGGCGCAGTTGCGCGTCCCGGGACCGGTCGTCGGCGTCGGCGTAGAACCCCGTGTGGATCTCCACCTGGTCGCATCTCATCTCGACCGCGGCCCGGACCGACTCGGGGTCGGGATTCAGGAAGAGGCTGACCCGGATCCCCGCGTCCTTCAGCCGCCGGACGATCGCGGCGACCTCCCGCTCCCGCCCCAGGACCTGCAGCCCCCCTTCGGTGGTGCGCTCCTCGCGCCTCTCGGGAACCAGGGTCGCCATGTCGGGACGGACCTCGCAGGCGATGGCCACCACGTCCTCCGAGGAGGCCATTTCGAGGTTCAGGGACGTCTGGACGGTCTGGCGGAGGATGCGGAGGTCCCGGTCCTGGATGTGCCTCCGGTCCTCCCGGAGATGGATCGTCACCTGGTCCGCCCCCGCCAGTTCCACCAGGGCCGCCGCGTGCACGGGGTCCGGGTACCGAGTGTCCCGGGCCTGGCGCAGGGTCGCCACGTGGTCGATGTTCACGCCCAGTCGGATTCTCCGCATGTCCGTTTCCTTTCCCGGTCCCGGCCTCAGGCCAGGATCCCGTCCTCGCCCGCCGCCTCCAGGATGCGCCGGGCCCATTCCTCGACGATGCCTTTGTCCTCGCCCTCGACCATCACCCGGATCAGGGCCGAGGTCCCCGAGTAGCGGACGTTGACCCGTCCCCGGCCCTCCAGCAGCGCCTCGGCTTCCCGGCAGGCCGCCTGGAGCCGTTCCAGGCTCTCCAGCGGCGGCTTCTCCCGGACCTTTCCCGAGAGGACCACCTGGGGAAACCGCTGGAAGGAGGAGGCCAGATCCGACAGCCGCCGGTCCTCGGACAGCATCACCTCCAGGACCCGCAGGGCCGACAGGATCCCGTCGCCGGTCGTGGCATGGTCCAGGAACAGGAGGTGCCCGGACTGCTCGCCCCCCAGGTTGTAGCCGCCCCGGGTCATCTCCTCCACCACGTAGCGGTCCCCCACGTCGGTGCGGACCAGGCGCAGTCCCATCTGCCGGAGGGCCAGTTCCAGCCCGAAATTGCTCATCACGGTGCCCACCACGCCGCCGCCCTTCAGGGCCGAGCGGCGATCCAGGAAGGCCGCGCAGAGGGCGAGGACCGCGTCCCCGTCCACGACCTCTCCCTGCTCGTCCACCAGGATGGCCCGATCCCCGTCCCCGTCCAGGGCGAGGCCCAGGTCGCATCGGTGCTCCAGCACCTTCCGGGACAGGGTCTCCGGGTGCAGGGCGCCGCAGTTCTCGTTGATGTTGGTCCCGTCGGGTGCCGCGCCCAGCAGGACCACCTCCGCCCCCAGTTCCTCGAAGACCAGCGGTGCGACCCGGTACGCCGCCCCGTGGGCGCAGTCCACGGCGATGCGCAGTCCCGCCAGCGAGAGGTGCCTCGGGAAGGTGGACTTCAGGTGCACGCAGTAGCGGCCGACGGCGTCGTCGATGCGGTGGGCGCGGCCGAAGTCCCTGCCGGTGGCCGGGGGAGGCAGTTCCTCCGGGTGTTCCATCAGGCGCTCGATCCGGGCCTCGACCTCGTCGGGGAGCTTGAACCCGTCGGCCCCGAAGAACTTGATTCCGTTGTCCTCGAAGGGGTTGTGGGAGGCCGAGATCACGACGCCCGCGTCGGCCCGCATCCCCACGGTCAGGTACGCGATGCCGGGCGTCGGGATCGGCCCCGACAGCAGCACGTCCGCGCCGGTCGAGACGATCCCCGCGGCCATCGCCGTTTCGAACATGTACCCCGACAGGCGGGTGTCCTTCCCGATCAGGATGCGCTTGCGGCCCTTCCTGCCCGCGAACATCGCCGCGGCGGCCTTGCCCAGGGACAGGGCCATCTCGGGCGTCATCGGGGCGACGTTGGCCACGCCCCGGATCCCGTCGGTGCCGAACAGTCTTCTCTCCGCCATCGGGGACTCCTCTCCTTCGACTTCAGCGGCCCTTCGGGCGCCTGCGGTCCTCGACCCCCGGGCCCGCCAGGATCAGCGACACCGACCGGGGCGTCAGCGTGCAGAGCAGGTCTTCGGGGCGCTTGCAGAAGGGCCGCAACCCGTCATGCCGGGAGACCGTCGTGTCCAGGTCCCCGATGTCCAGCACGACGTTCACCGGCAGCAACTGCTGGCCCACCTTCCGGAGCGTCGGGACCGGTCCCGTCAGCGTCACGTCCACCACGGGCGGCTCGACCTGGCACTGGAGATTCTGGGGGCAGTTCAGCACCTCGACCTCCACCCGGTTCCGCACGTCCCTTCCCTGGGCCACCTGGATCGGCACCTCCACCTGGACCGACACGTCGTCCACGTAGAAGAAGGGGAGGGCCGGTTTCTGGACCTGCACCTGGACCCGGGAGTCCCGTTCCATCGCCGAGACGTCCACCGGCAGGGTGGACAGGGCCTCGAATCCCTTCAGGGAAGTCCGGGATCCCCAGACCCGGACCTGGCCCGGGATCACCCGGACCTTCTCCCGGATCACGAAGTAGCCCTCGGGGGGCTGTCCGACCAGCACCGCCCGGACCGGGACCAGGCGCTCGGCCTTGGGTTCCAGGGCCACCGTGAACTCGGCGGGGGACACGGACAGGATCGAGAGGCCGGACACGCCCAGGAGGCGCTCGATGAGGTTCCGGTCGAACGCGAACATCGCCCCGTCCCGGTAGCCCCGGAGGTCCACCAGGTAGGGGGAGGGCTTGTTCTCCAGCACCCGCACCAGCCGGCTCCAGCGGTCCCGGATCCGGACCCGGACCGCCGACGGGATGTCCCCGACGAAGACGGTGTTGTCGTCCAGGTTCGACAGGGTGACCGGGATCTCGACCTCGACCTCCTTGCCCTTGTCCTCCCGGACGAAGACGAACAACGCGACGGCGATGGCCAGGGACAGGGCCTTCAGGCCCAGGTGATCCGTCAGGGCCCGGCGCCAGGCCCCCGGTCGCCTGGCCCACCGGCCGCTGGTCGCCGCGGTCCGCCCCGGGGGCGGATCCCTGTTTTGGTCGTCAGCCATCGTGTTCCTTCCGTGCCTTCGGCCCGAAGAACCGCAGCAACTCGCTCCGGAGCGTGTTGCCGTCCAGGTTCCGTTTCAGCACCCCGTTCTCCGCCAGCGAGATGATCCCCGTCTCCTCGGACACGATGATCACGACCGCGTCGGTGGACTCGGTGATCCCCACCCCGGCCCGGTGGCGGGTGCCCAGGGACTTGTCCAGGGTCGGGTTCTCGGTCAGGGGCAGGAAGCAGGCGGCATGGCTGATCCGCCCCTCGCTGATGATCACCGCCCCGTCGTGCAGCGGGTTCTCGTGGCTCGGGATGAAGATCGAGAAGAGGGTCTCGGCGGTGACCCGGGCGTCCAGGGCGATCGCCTCTTCGGTGTAACTGGTCAGGTCCGCCTCCCGGGCGAGGACGATCAGGGCGCCGATGCGCTTCGAGGACAGGCGGGTGACGGCCCGGATCACCTCGTCGTAGAGGGAGGGGGTGCCGTGGCGGGCGATGCCGACGAAGAGGGGGTTCTTGCCCACCTCCGACAGGGCCCGCCGGATGTCCGGCGCGAAGAGCACGATCAACACCAGGATGAAACTGCTGACGAACTTCTCCAGGATCCAGTTCACGGTCGTCAGGTTCAGCAGGTTTTCCTGGGAAAGCAGGAACAGCGCCAGGGCGAAGACGATGCCCACCAGCATCTGGATTGCCCGGGTCCCCCGGAGCAGCAGCATCGTCCGGTAGATCAGGTAGTAGACGATCAGGATGTCCACCGCCGCGGCCAGCAGTTCCAGGAAGGAGAGGTCCGACAGGGACCGGAGGATGCTGCTCATCGGTCGCCCTCCCCGAAGAGGGGGGACCGCCGGGCCTGCAGGATGGCATGGGCGACGTGGACGGCGTGACGAGTTTCCGCCACGTCGTGGACCCGGAGGATTCGGGCGCCGCCGAGCACGGCGGCGGTGACCGCGGCGACGGTGGGGAGCAGTCGCTGGTCGGGCCGTTCAATTCCGGTCAGGGCCCCGAGGAAGGATTTCCGGGAGACGCCCACCACCAGGGGACGTCCGAGGGCCGCCAGGGCCTCCAGCCGGGCCAGCAGATGGACGTTCTGGGCGGCCGTCTTGGCGAACCCGATGCCGGGGTCGATCCAGAGGTGCCGCGTTGGCAGCCCCGCATCGAGGGCCTTGCGGGCATGCGCCCAGAGTTCCTCGATGACCTCGGCGAGCAGGCTCCGGTAGCCGGTCCGGGACTGCATGTGATCGGGGGTGCCCCGCATGTGCATCGCGATGGCGATCGGGGCCTTCCTGGCCAGCAGCGCGGGCATGGCGGGGTCGAATCCGAAGCCCGACACGTCGTTGACCACCGAGGCGCCGGCCTCGAGGGCCGCCTCGGCCACAGCGGCCCGCCGGGTGTCGATGGAGAGGGCGGCCGGGACTTCCCGGGCGAGGCGTTCGATCACCGGGAGGACGCGGCGGGCCTCCTCTTCCGGGGCGACGGGCTCGCTGCCCGGCCGGGTGGATTCGCCGCCGACGTCGATCAGGTCGGCCCCCTCGGCGGCCATCCGGCGGCCCTGTTCCACCGCCCGGTCCGGGTCCAGGAAGCGGCCCCCGTCGGAGAACGAGTCCGGGGTGACGTTCAGGATGCCCATCACCAGCGGGGGGCGGGAGAGGTCCTCGGCGGCCTCGATCCAGGGACGGACGTTCTTCGGGTCCGACGGCATGGGGCAAGTCTAGCGCAACTGTCGCCGGGATTGCCACGTCCCGTCCGCCTGCCTTCCGGCGGAACCTTCCGTCCGGGGGCCGGTTGCCTGCGGGGCGCGGAGGCCCTAGAATGATGGTCTGCGGGGACCGGCGAGGTCCCTGGGGTTCCTTGACAAGGGGGCGATCCGGTTTCGACGGGATGACGAGGGGGCGGACTGCGTGTCCGGGGCCTGGACCCGGTGAGCAAACAGGAACGGTTCAACTGCCAACGACAACTTGGCTCTCGCGGCTTGACCGTGACGTGTCGTGAGGGGGCGCCCGTAAGCCTCGCGATGCGCGTTGTACTCGGGCTGGCGATCCGGCGGGGCTCCCCCCCGCGCCGGCGCGAGATGTCGGGGGAAGGCCGCCCGGACGGGTGCCCGTGCCCAGTCTGGGAGGTCCGAAGGTTCACGAGGCTACGCACGTAGCATGTCCGTTTCCGAGCATCTTCGGACGGGGGTTCGACTCCCCCCGCCTCCACCGTAATCAGGCCAGGAAGGGTGCAGGTCACCTGCCTTCCAGCCCGGAGCCGTGAAACCGAGGGGCGTGTGTCGGACTGCACCGGTCCCGACCGGGATGGTCGTCACTTCGTCGGCGGGTGCCGGCCCTTCTTGGGAGGGTCAAGGCGGTCGCGTTCCGAGGGCCGGAGCACGCAGGCCATCTCCAGGCGGGCCGGGTTCCACGACCGCTTGCTCTGGCGGAGCCCGGGGTGCCCCATGTCCTGCTCGCGGTCGATCCAAACCACGCCCTCGGGAGCCAGAACCCGGGCCGTTTCCCGGACCAGCATCGCGTAGGCCCCCGGCACGTCCTGGAAGGCCTTCTCGTAGTGCACGACGAAGGATTGGGGATCGAGGAATTCCCCCAGGACCAGCCCGGTCACGCGGCCGTCCACCCGGAGCAGCCAGCAGCGCTGGCCCAGGGTGTCCCGGTGCTGGAGGCAGGTCCCCAGGGCCTGGACCTCGAAATCGAGCCGAGGGTCCCCCTGGCAATCGTGGGTCCGGCACCATTCCTGGACGAACGCCATCGCCTCGGCGGGATCCTGGAGGGACGCCGGCTCGAAGCGCCAGTCGAACCCGGCCCGGAGGAACCGGGCGACATGGTTCCGCTTGTCGGCGTAGCGCCGGCCCGGGAGTTCCGCCAGGTCCTCCCGGCGGTACCAGTAGTCGGCGTCATCGGGATGATCCTCGACGGCGAAACGCTCCGCGAGGCCGGGCGCCAGGGCGACGGAGGCCGGGACGAAGTCCACGCGGGGCTCGTGGCCCTCCCCCTCGAGGAACTGCATCGCGGCATCCAGCGCAGCGGCCAGGTCGCCGGAACCGCAGGGGCAGATCATCCGCAGCCGGCCCTGGTCCAGGTACCGGACGAACAGGAAGTCCTCCACGAGGGCCCAGAGGCTGCGGTTCCATTC
>JAGOKF010000106.1 GCA_017994695.1 Myxococcota bacterium
AAGGTGGCCGCCCTCGAGGAGATGATCCGGGAGCTTCCCAAGCACAAGCACACCGAGAAGATGTACGCGGACCTGAAGACCCGTCTGGCGAAACTGCGGAGGGAGGGCGAGTCCCAGGGCGGACCGGCGCGCCGGAGCGACGCCCTGGTGATCCGGCGGGAGGGCGCGGGCCAGGTCTTCCTGATCGGGGGCCCGAACGCGGGCAAATCCTCGCTGGTGGCCTCCGTGACCAACGCCCCGGTGGAGGTCACCGACTATCCCTTCGCGACGAGGCGCTGCATCCCGGGCATGGCGGCCTTCGAGGACGTCCCCTTCCAACTGGTGGACACCCCCTCGGTGGACCCCGCCTTCCTGGAGCCGTCGCTGCTGCCACTGCTCCGTCAGGCGGATGCCGCGGTGGTGGTGGTGGACCCGGTGTCCCCCGAGGGCCTGGACCACCCGGTCTTCCTCTGGCGCACGTTGGAGGAGGACCGCATCGACCTAAAGCCCGGAGACGTCCACCGGATTCCCCGGACGCCGGGACGGACGGTCCTGCCGGCCTTCCTGGCGGCCACCCATGCGGGACATCCCGACTTCCCGACGGGACTGGAACTGCTGCGGGAGGTGCTGCCCGGGCCGCTGCCGATCGTCCCGGTGGACAGCCGCGACCCGGACACCCTGGCAGGCTTCCTCCGGGCCTGCTTCGACCTGTTCGGAGTGGTCCGGGCCTACAGCAAGCAGCCGGGCCGGGAACCCGACCGGACCGCCCCCTTCCTGCTTCCCCGGGGCAGCACGGTGCTGGACTTCGCCGGCAAGGTGCACCGGGACCTGAAGGAGCGCTTCGACTACGCCCGGGTCTGGGGTCCGGGGAAGTTCGAGGGGCAGCGGGTCCCCCGGGAATACGAGGTGGAGGACGGCGACGTGATCGAGGTCCACGGGCGGTAGGGTCACCCCGGCGACGAGGAGGACTCGTCCAGCAGGTCCCTGCGGGCACGGCGACGGAGCACCGTGTAGAGCGTCGGGACCAGCACCAGCGTGAACACGGTCGATGCCAGCAGGCCCCCCACCACCGCCCGGGCCAGGGGGACGTTGGACTCGCTGCCCTCCCCGATCCCCACGGCCATCGGCAGCAGCCCCAGCAGCGTGGTCAGCGTGGTCATCAGGATCGGCCGCAGACGGACGCGCCCCGCCTCGATCACCGCGGCGACAGGGTCCAGTCCGCGCTCCAGGCCGTGGTTCGCGAACTCCACCAGCAGGATGCCGTTGGACACGACGATCCCGACCATCATGATGATCCCCATGAAGGCGTTCACGGACAGGGGGGTGCCGGTCAGGAACAGCGCCCAGACGACCCCCACGAGCCCCATCGGGACCGCGAACATCACCACGAAGGGCTCCAGCAGCGACCGGAACTGGGACGCCAGCACCATGTAGACCAGCATCAACGCCAGGACCAGGGCCAGCAGCAGGCTCCGGAAGGACTCCTTCTGCTGGGCCCGCTGGCCCCCCAGGCGGATCTCGAAGCCCTCGGGAAGGGGCAGGTCCCGTACCCCCTTCTCGATGTCCGCCGCCACGTCGCCCAGGGGGCGGCCCAGCACGTTGGCCGTCACGTGGACGATGCGCTGCTGGTACTTCCGGTCGATCTGGATGGGCCCCGTCGAGGCCTCCACGTTCGCCAGCGTCCGCAGGGGGACCGTCCGGCCGCCCCGGAGGGAAACGGGAAGGTCCTCCAGGTCGGAAACCTCGTCCCGGTCGGACTCCGCCATGCGGACGATGATGTGGTATTCGTCCCCGGTCCGGGGATCGGTGTAGATGCCGGGCTGGTTCGTGTTGCCCGCCATCGAGGTGAGGACCGTCTGGGCCACCTCCCGCGTGGTGATTCCCAGCAGCGCGGCGTGCTCCCGGTCCACCCGGACGTCGAACTCGGGGTAGTCGTCCTCCCGGCTGAAGCGCACGTCGGTGGTTCCCGGCGTCTCCTCCACCAGGCGGGTCACCTGCGCCACGATCCTCCGGGCATCCTCCAGGTCGTAGCCGATCACCTCGACGTCCACCGGGGCCTCGGAGCCGAAGTTCATGATGCGGCGGACGATCCCCCCGGCGTCCATGAAGACCCGGTAGCCCGGAAACTGCGTCCCCAGGGAGGCCCGGATGCGCTCGACCGCCTGCCGGTCGCTGAAGGATCGCTGTTCCGGCGGCACCAGGCGCACCCGCAGGGTGGCCGAGTGGGGGCCGCTGTTGCCGGACCAGAGCACGCCGCCGCCCGAGGTCCGGACGCCGGCATCGCCGATGACCGCCTGGATGCTGTCGTTCCCGAGGGTTTCCCGGATCACCGACTCCATCCGGTCCATCACCTCGACGGTCCGCTCGACCCGGGTTCCGACGGGTCCCCGGAGACTCACGATCACCTGGCTCTCGTCGGTCTGGGGGAAGAAGTCGGTCCCCAGGCGGGGGAACAGCGCCATCGACCCGGCGAAGACGGCCAGCAGTCCCGCGATGGTGACCGCCCGCCGGCGCAGCGCCCGGCCCAGCACCGCCGCGTATCCGTCTTCCAGGGCCTTCAGGCCCCGCCCCCAGAGGCCCATCATCCGGGCCCGGAATCCCCGGTCCTCGGCCCGGGGTTCCTCCAGGGGGCGGACGAAGCGCAGCGTCAGCGGAGGAATCACCCCCATCGAGACGAAGTAGGAGGACCCCAGGGAGAAGATGATGGCCAGGGTCAGGGGGATGAAGAGCATCTTCGCGATGCCCGCCAGGTAGATGACCGGGAAGAAGACGGCGATGGTGGCGATGGTCGACGCCAGCACGGGCATCGCCACCTCCCTCGCCCCGTCCAGGGCGGCCTGGACGGCCGAGGATCCCCGGTTCCGGTGCCGGAAGATGTTCTCCAGCACCACGATCGAGTCGTCCACCAGGCGCCCGACCCCCAGGGCGAGCCCGCCCAGCGTGAAGGTGTTCAGGGACTGGCTGCCCAGGAAGTAGAGCAGCACGAAGGTCGCCATCATCGACAGGGGGATCGAGAGGGCGATCACCAGGGTGGACCGGAGGGACCGCAGGAACAGCAGCATCACCAGGACCGCCAGCAGGGCCCCCATCAGGGCCTCCCGCACCAGGCTGCGGATCGAGTTCCGGATGTAGGTGGCCTGGTCGAAGGCGGGCTTCACGGTCACCCCGGCCGGGAGTCCCCGGAGGCCCGGAAGGGCCGCCAGCACGCGATCCACGACCGCGATGGTGTTGGCCCCCGGCTGCTTCCGGACCCAGAGGTTCACGCCGTTCTTCCCGTTGATCCGGACCACGTTGGTGGCATCCTCGGCCGCGTCCTGGACCGTGGCCACGTCCCGGAGGAAGACCGGCAGGCGGCCCGGGGCGCCCACCTGGATCACCAGGTCGCCCAGGCGATCGACCACGGGCACCTGGGTCTCGGTGAAGACGTTCCATTCCAGGGGCCCGATCCGGACCGTGCCCGAGGGCATCAGGAAGTTCGCCTGGGCCAGGGCGTTCACCACGTCCTGCACGACGAGCCCCCGGGCCATCAGGGCGTCCCGGGAGGCCTCGATGCGGATCTGCCGCACCAGGCCGCCGCTGATGGAGGCGGTCGAGACCCCGTCCAGGCGCTCGATCTGGGGCTGGATGACCTGGTAGGCCAGGTCATGGATCTCCCGCTCGTCCAGGTCCTCGGCCTCCACGGTCAGGCCGACCACCGCGATGTTCGAGAGGTCCATCTTGATCACGAAGGGCTGCTGGGTCCCCAGGGGCAGGGAGGCCATCACCTGCTGCACCCGCTGGATGGTGTCGCTGGCCCCGACGTCCACGTCGGCGCCCCAGGCGAAGTTCGCCCGCAGAATCGCGAGTCCCTGGCGGGAGGTGCTCTCGACGTCGGTGACGTTCGGGACCGCCGACACGGCCCGCTCGAGGATCTTCGTGACGCTGGCCTCGACGTCCTTGGGCCCCGCCCCCGGGTAGGGAACGCCGACCACGACCACCGGGAAGGTGATCTCCGGGAACAGGTCCACGGGGATGCGCTGCATGGAGACCCAGCCGAGAACGATCACGGCGATGGCAATCATCGCCACCGCGACCCGGTTCCGGAGGGAGGCCCTCGTCAGCATCTCGACCTACCTCCCGCCCGACGGATCGGGGTCCGCCACGACCCGGACCGGCTGCCCGTCCCGGACCAGGTCCCTGCCGCCCACCACGATCCGATCCCCCGCCGAGAGCCCCGAGAGGACCTCCACGGACCCGTCGGGCAGCGTGGATCCCAGCGTCACCTCGGTCCGGACGGCCTTCCCGTCCACGACCCGGTAGGCGATCCCCCGGGGCCCCTTGCGGCCCACCGCCTGGGGCGGAACCACCAGGGCTCCCGGTTGATCCCGCAGCACCAGGGTGACCCGTCCGAACATCCCGGGCCGCAGCACTCCTGCGGGGTTCTCGAACTCCAGTTCCACCGCCAGCGTGCGGGTCAGGGGATCCAGGGCCGGCGCGAACCGGGCGATCCTCCCGGTGAAGCCGCCCGGCTCCTCGACGCCCGCCAGGTCCAGGCGGGCCTCCTGCCCGACGGCGATGCGTCCCGCGTCGTTCTGGGGAATCGCCGCGACGGCCCGAGTGCGCCCGAGGGAGGCCACCGTGAACAGCCCGGGTCCCTGGGGGCTCACGAGGGTCCCGACGTCCACTCCCCGTTCCAGCACCACGCCGTCGAAGGGGGCCGTCACCTCGGTCCAACCCGCTCGGGTGGCCAGGGTCTTCAGGGCCGCCTCGGCGGCTTGGACCTGGGCCTCCGCCACTCGCAGGGCGGCCCGGGCCTGGTCCAGTTCCTGTTCCGACACGAACTGCCGCCGGGCCAGGCGGTCCATCCGGTCGGCGTGGTCCCGGGCCTGGGTCCAGGCGGCCTTCGCCGCCTCCAGTTGCGCCGCGGCCTGCCGCTGCTGGGCCGAGGCCTCCTCCCGTTCCACCGAGGCCAGCCGCTGGCCGCGGCGCACCGGGTCCCCCCGGTCCGCGTACCACGCCACGACGTAGCCGCTGGCCCGGGACAGGACCTTCGCCGTCTCGGCCGCCTCCAGCGTGACCGGATAGGCCCGGGTCCAGCGGACGTCCCGCGGCGTCACGGTCCCCACCCGGACCAGCGGCGCCGGCGGCCCCTTGCGATCCTCCGCGCCGGTCCCGGCCTTGCCGCAGGCCAGGGTCCAGAGGATGCCTGCCACCAGGTAGCGTCTCATTCGTCTCCTCCCGTTCCCCCGACCGGCAGCCTGCCGGACACCCGGACCAGGTTCGCCTCGGCCACCGCCTGGTCCAGCCTTCCCTGGACCTCCTGCGCCTCGGCGTTCTCCAGGGCGGTCCGGGCATCCAGGAGTTCCAGCAGGGTTCCCGCACCGGCCTCGTAGCGTCCCTCGGCCAGCGCCAGGGCCTCCCGTCCCAGGGCCGCCTGGGCCTGGAGGAACTCCAGGCGTTTCCGGGCATCCCGGACCCGGCTGAGGGCCTGGCGCACCTCCATCCGGACCTGAAGATCCAGGGCCGCCAGTTGCGCCTCCAGGGCCGCGAGCACCGCCCGGGCCTCCCGGACCTGCCCGGCGGTTCCCGGGGCCGCCAGCAGGGGCACCGTCAGCGTCGCGCCGATCCCCCAGTTCCAGACCATGTCCTGCACCCTCAGCCCGGCATCGTTGAAGAAGGCGTTCCAGGACAGGATGGGCCAGTAGTTCCCCTGGACCGACTGCACCAGGGCCCGCTGGGCCCGGATCCGGGACTCCAGGGCCGACCGGTCCGGCCGCGACTGCCGGGCGGTTTCCCACACGGCGTCGGCCTCGGGCAGGTCCGAAGGAGCCCCGGGGTCGGGCGCCACCAGCGGCCGGTCCGCCCAGTCGGGCCTCCCGATGGCCGCCGCCAGGGCTTCCCGGGCCACCGAGACCCCGTCCTCCGCGGCCACGAGGGCCGCCCGGGCCCCCTCCAGTTCCGCCTGGGCCCGGACCCGGTCGATGGGCGATCGGGTTCCGGCTTCGACCCGAGCCTGGGCCAGTTCCAGGTGCCTTCGGGCCTGCTCCTCGGACCGCCGGGCCACCTGCCGAATCTCCTCGGCGGCCAGGACGCCGTGGAACCGCTCCACCACCAGGGCCCACAGGGAGGTCCGGGCGGCCCGGAGGTCCTCCCGGGCCGCTTCGATCCCCGCGGAGGCCTGCCGGTGGACCCCGAGGGTCCGGCCGAAGTCCCAGATGTTCTGCTGCAGGGACAGGCCCACCGCGTAGTAGTCGTAGGAATCGTTCACGCTGCGGTAGCGGACGGCACTTCCCGCCGCGCCCAGGTTCGACAGTGACAGCCCAGGCCGGGGGGCGAAGTTGCCCGTCTGGCGGGTGTAGGACGCCGTCCCCGAAAGACTCGGGATCCATCGGGCCACGGCCTGGTCCCGCCGCCCGGCGGCCGCCTGGACGCCCTCCCGGGCCGCCACCACCTGGGGATTGCGGGCGAGGGCCTCCCGGATGGCCTCCTCGATCGTCAGGGGCTGGGCCGTCGCCCGGGACCAGGACCCCAGCAGCAGGCCGGTCGCCAGCACCATCACGGTTCCCTTCATCGCTCCCCTTCCCTCTCGGCCCCCATCGACGGGAGGCTCTTCAGCAGCCGGATCAGCAGGTTCCGGAGCGTTTCCCGCTCGGCCTCGGCCAGCCCCTGGAGCGCCTGCTGGCCGACGATCCGGAAGACCTCTCGTCCCCGGGCCACCACCTCCCGCCCGGCGGGTTCCAGCGCCAGCAGCCAGGATCGCTGGTCCCGGTCCGATCGATCCCGGCGGATCCAGCCCCGGGTCTCCATCTGGCGGACCATCCGGGAGAGGGCCGCCGGGTCCATGTCCAGGTGCAGGGCCACCTGGCGGTGGCAGAGGGTCCCCTCCTCCTGGAGGACCTTCAGCAGGGCGTACTGGCGCGGAGTGACACCCAGGGCCCTCAACCCCCTGCGCCTGCCCAGTTCCAGGTGGCGGTTCACCAGGGCCAGCAGGCGTCCCACGGGCATGTCCTGAAGTTCCATCCGGGACTTCCTTGACAGGTCAACGGATGATACATCCACCTTCCCCCGGGTCAAGGACGCCCGGGCGGGACCCCGATGGGACGGCCTCCCCAGCGGCCCGTGGCATGCCCGGGTCCCTTGAAGTCCGGCACATTCCCCGCTACAACTGGCCCAGCGGAGGTGCGACCGGATGGAAGATCGAGTCGAGGCGCTGCTGAAGAAGGCCCTGGTGCGACTTCGGGAGAACGGATCCCTTCCCCCGGACCTGGAACTGGCCGGGCCCGTGGAACGACCCCGGCGGGAGGAATTCGGGGACTTCGGCACGGCCCTGCCCCTGGCGATGGCCAAGGCCCTGCGGCTGCCCCCGGCCAGGTGCGCGGAGATGATCCAGGAGGTCCTCGACCCCCCCGAGGGCCTGTTCCAGGAGATCTCCTTCGCGCCTCCGGGCTACCTGAACTTCCGGGTCCGTCCCGAGGCCTGGTGGGCGGCGCTGCAGGAGGCGACGTCCCTGCCGCGGGTCGGCGGCGGGGAACGGGTGCTGCTGGAATTCGTGTCGGCCAATCCCACGGGCCCGCTCCACGTCGGGCACGGCCGGGGGGCGGTACTGGGGGACGCCCTGGCCCGGCTGATGCGGGCCACGGACTACGCCGTCGAGACCGAGTACTACGTCAACGACGTGGGCAACCAGATGGCGATGCTGGGCCTGTCCCTCCACGCCCGGGGCCGGGAGGCGCTGGGGCTGTCCGACGGGTCCGACTTCCCGGAGAACGGCTACCGGGGCCAGTACATCCGGGAGATCGCCGCCCGGTGGGTCGCCACCCCCGAAGGGGAGGCCGCCTGCCGCCGGCCCTACGAGGACCTGGGCCCCCGGGACGACAACGCCGCCACCGCGGTCGCCTCCCGGGAACTGCTGGAATGGATCCGCCGCACGCTGGGCGACGCCCGGATCACCTTCGACCACTGGTTCCACGAGCGCCCCCTGCACCGGGACGGCGAGGTCCAACGGATGCTGGACTCGCTGCTGCGGGACGGGAAGGCCTTCCGGGACGATTCCGGGGCGATCCTCTTCCGGATGGAGGGCACCGAGGACAGCGAGGACCGGGTGCTGGTCCGGGGCAACGGGATGCCCACCTACTTCGCCGCGGACGTCGCCTACCACCACCACAAGTTCCTGCGGGGCTTCCAGCGCCTGATCAACATCTGGGGCGCCGACCACCACGGCTACATCCCGCGGGTCCGGGCCTCCCTGGAGGCCCTGGGCCACGATCCCGGCGCGCTCCAGGTGCTGCTGGTGCAGATGGTCACGCTGACCCGGGGCGGGGTGGCGGTCCCGATGGGCAAGCGCAGCGGCGAGTTCGTGACCCTCCAGGACGTGCTGGACGAGGTGGGGACCGACGCGGTCCGGTTCCTTTTCCTGCTGCGCCGCCCCGACGCCCAGATGGAGTTCGACCTGGACCTGGCCCGCAGCCAGTCCCTGGAGAACCCGGTCTACTACGTCCAGTACGGCCATGCCCGGGTGGCCTCCATCGTCAGGAGGGCCGCGGCCGCAGGGATCCCCGTCCCGCCGTGGTCGGGGGAACTCCTGGCGGCCCTGTCGCTCCCCGAGGAGGCCGCTCTGACCCGGGACCTGGTGCGATGGCCCGGGGTGGTCGGGTCGGCCGCCCGCCGGTGCGAGCCCCACCACGTGGCCTTCTACCTGCTGGACCTGGTGAAGGCCTTCCACGGCTACTACACCCGGTATCGCCACACCGAGAAGGTCCTGTCGGCCGACCCGCGGAAGACCGCGGCCCGCCTGTACCTGGTCTCCCGGATCCGGGACGTGCTGCACCAGGGCCTCTCGCTGCTGGGCGTGTCCGCGCCCGACGAGATGCGGTTGCCGGAGGACGATGAGACCGCCTGAGGACCCCTCTCCGGATCCGGCCTTCCCCGACCCGCCGGTCCGGGCCCGGGACCTGGAGAAGATCCGGGAGAAGCAGCCGATCTACCTGGAACCGCGGCAGGTTCTGCGGATTGCGCTGCTGGGGATCTGCGGGCTGGGGGCGGCCTTCGGAGCGGGTTGGTGGGCCCGGGGGACCCCGCCTCCCGCCCCCCGGAACGAGGATCCCCCCGCCTGCGAGTGCCCGTCGGCCCTTCCGGTGCCCCGGGAGGTCCCGGAGGATCACGACGGGGCCCGGGTGGCCCGTTCCCAGGTGCTGCCGATGCCTTCGGAGGTCGAGCCCCGGGACGGGGAGCCCCTGGCGGTGTCGTGGACCCGGCGCCCGCCGGACGAGACGCCCCCGCCGCCACCCCCGCCGGTTCCTCCCACCGCTCCCGCGGCGGAGGAACGGTCACCCCTTCCGCAGGTTCCCCCGACGACGCCCCCCTCGGGAACCGCCACCGGTCCCCGGATCCCCGGACAGGCCGTCCCGGAGCCCCCGATCGCCCGGAAGGACGATTCGGCCCCGCCGGCCCCTTCGCCGTCGGTCGAGGACTCGGGAAAGGCCGCTGCGGACCGTCCCGATGCCCTGGCCCCGCAGGATCCCGCAACCGGGGCGCGAATCCCCCTGGCCCAGCGGCGATGGAGCGTCCAGGTGCGGGCCTACCGGGATCCCCAGTTGGCGGAGGAATATGCCGCCACCCTGAAGAAAAGGGGATATAGTGCCCGGGTGCTGGCCGGACGGGACCCGGCGGGCACCGCGTGGTACCGGATCCACGTCGGGCGTTTCGCCACGTCCGCCGAGGCCCAGCGCTTCGCGGCCCGCTTCAACGCCCGGGAAGGGGAGAAATCCATCGCCGTGGAGGGCCCATGATCGACCTGTCGG
Source organism: Myxococcota bacterium (assembly GCA_017994695.1). GTDB lineage: Bacteria > Myxococcota_A > UBA9042 > DTJE01 > DTJE01 > JAGOKF01. The sequence goes on from JAGOKF010000106.1 coordinate 9,759, forward strand.
ACCCCGTCCGGATCGAGAAACCCTGGGGATATGAACTCTGGCTGGCCCGGACCGACCGCTACGTCGGCAAGATCCTCTTCATCCGCCGGGGACAGCGCCTCTCCCGGCAATACCACCGGGTGAAGGACGAGACCTTCTACGTGCTCCGGGGGCGCCTGGTCCTGGAAATCGGGGCCGGGGACGCCCTGGAGCGGGTGGAGGTTCCCCCGGGTCGCTGCTACCGGACCCTGCCCGGCACCGTGCACCGGTATGCGGCGCCCCAGGACGAGGACTGCGAACTCATCGAGACCTCGACGCCCGAACTGGAGGACGTGGTCCGCCTGGAGGACGACTTCGGGCGGGAGGGGACCTCGCACTTCTGAGTCCTTGCGGAGGAACCATGTCGAAGAACCAGCCCGTCGAGAGCCCCGACGCCCCCAGGGCGATCGGACCCTACTCCCAGGCCATCGAGTGCCGGCCGGACCGGATGCTGTTCCTGAGCGGCCAGATCGCCCTGGACCCGGCGACCGGGACGCTGGTCCCCGGCGGCATCGAGGCCGAGACCCGTCAGGTCCTGGCGAACCTCCAGGCGGTGCTGGTGGCCGGCGGCATGGATCGCTGGAACGTCGTCAAGACGACGATCTTCCTGGTGGACATGCAGGACTTCGGCACGGTCAACTCCCTGTACGGGGAGTTCTTCGGAGACCATCGGCCGGCCCGGGCCACCGTGCAGGTGGCCGCACTGCCCCGGGGAGCCCGGGTGGAGATCGAGGCCGTCGCGGCCGGTTGAGATCCCGGGAAGATCCCCGGCCGCCTGTTCTGTCAGGGAGGATCCGTCCATGAAACACGCGAAGCCTTCGCCCCGGACTGCCGGCAGATCGTGGCTGCGGGCGGCCTGCTGCTGCGGGCTGCTGGCCCTGCCGCTGGCGGCCCGGGCGGCGGGACCCGACCTGTCCCCCCTCGACGTCCGCTTCGAGCCCTCGACCACGAAGGTCCTGAAGGGTCCGGTTCCCGACAACCCGGTCCGATCGGTCACGATCGAGGCGGCGCGAAACGAGTACGTGGCCTTCCAGGTCGTGCTGGCGGCGACCGGCGGTCCGGTCACGGACGTGACCGTCGCGCTGACGGACCTGTCGGGGCCCGACGGGGCCGTCATCCCTTCCCTGGAGGCCACCCTCTACCGGGAATACTACGTGGAGATCACGGAGCCCTCCTGGTGCGAGACGCCCATGAGTCCCTCCTGCGGGTCCTTCCCGGAGTACCTGAGGAAGCCGGGCTGGTATCCCGACGCCCTGATCCCGTTCGTGGACCCCTACCCGGCGCTCGACGGCCCCGGGAACGCGCCGGTTCCCGTGGGCGCCCCCTTCGAGGTCCCGGGACAGGACCTCCAGACCGTCTTCGTCGACCTGCACGTCCCGGAATCGTCCCCGCCGGGCGACTACACCGGACAGGTCATCGTGACGTCCCAGGAAGGGGAACGGGCCCGGCTGCCGGTGACCCTGCACGTCTGGGACTTCGTTCTTCCCCGGGAGCGGTCGATCACCACGGCCTACGGGTTCGGCACGGGCCAGCTGTGGAAGTACCACGGCGGGCCGGACGGCGGGGACGAGGCGACCCGGGACCGGATCCGCCGGAACTACGAAATCGAGATGCACCGGCACCGGATCGACTTCACGAACCAGGATGCCCCCCTCCGGTTCGAGTTCGACGACCAGGGTCGCCTGCTGCCGCCGGACTTCACCGCCTACGACGCCTGGCTGGGCCCCCGCATCGACGGGTCCTACTACCCCGACGGGGCGGGAATCCGGCGCTTCGACCTGGACTGGTTCCGACCGGGTTCCGGGCTGGGGTCCTGGACCGAGGACCAGTGGACCCAGGCCGCGGTGGCACTGGCCGAACACCTCCGGGACAAGGGCTGGCTGGACCAC
>JAGOKF010000107.1 GCA_017994695.1 Myxococcota bacterium
GTGCCCTGCCTGCAGGGCCGTCGAGCCCGCCTGGAACCCGGGCGACCAGACCTGCTCCCAGTGCGGGCACCGCCCCCCGAACCCCGGCCAGGCCAGGTGTCCCCGGTGCGCAGCCGGAAAACCCCACTGGGAGACGGGGGCGACCCGATGCGGGAAGTGCGGGTACGAGCCCGCCGGTGGGATCAGGGCGTGTCCCCGGTGCGGGGCCGGGGAACCCGCCTGGAACGCGGCAACCGGGCGCTGTGCGGCATGCGAGCAGCCCCCCAAGGCGATCCCGACCGTGTTCGTCGGGTCCGTTCGCCTGGACGGCACCCGCCCCGTCCCCCAGATGGCGCGGATCAACGACGAGGTCCTTCAGCACCTGTCCACCCTGCCCGGGGCCCAGGTCGACATCCGCCTGGAGGTGCAGATCCGGGTCAGGAACGGGGTCCCCGACGACGTGGTACGAACCGTGAGCGAGAACGCCCGGACGTTGAAGTTCGACTCGGCCGGGTTCGAGAGGGAGTGATTTCCTGAAGGTCCGCTGCAAGTTCGAGTCCTCGAGTCCCCCTTCAGCGGAGAACCATGGGAGATCGGACCAGCCGCCAGCCTGCGACCGGCGACCCGACCTGCCAGAGGAGAAGGACGGCGCCCTGGTGGACGGTTCCATGCCCATGGGTCGTCGATGATGGACCGGTTCCGGCGCAGCGGCGCGAACGTGGCCTTGCGGGGCAGGCCCATGGGCTGCTCCGCGATCCGCCCCGGGGACGGTGCGTCCGGCGCGTTCCTTGAATTCCCGTTCCGAACCGGGGATACTGGTCTTGTACTGGTCGGATCGGGAGGACCTGCATGACCATCGGCGCCTACGAGGCCAAGACCCACCTGTCCGACATCCTCGACCGGGTCGCCCGGGGCGAGCGGATTGTCATCACAAGGCACGGTGTGCCCGTCGCGGTGCTCCAGCCCCCCGAACCCGTTCCCCGCAGGGATGTCCGGCAGGCCATCGCGGAACTCCGGGCCTTCCGCAGAAGCCTGCATGAACGGGGGGTCACGATCACGAGGAACGAGATTCGCGAGTGGATCGAGGAGGGACGGGATTGAACGCGCAGTTCGTGCTGGACAACTCGATCATCCTCGCGTGGTTGTTCCACGAGGGAGAACCGGATGCGGATCGCATCATGGACCGTCTGGTCGATGGGGCTGCCCTGGCCCCGGGGATCTGGCCGCTGGAGTTCGCGAACACGCTGGTCGTGGCCCGGAGGCGAAAGCGTCTGCTGGAAGCCGAAGCCGTGCGCGCCCGCGAGGTGGTGCTGGCCCTTCCGATCGAGATCGTCCCCGACGATTCCGGACGCGTTCTTTCCACGGTGATGGCACTGGCGCACGACCAGGGTCTGTCGGTGTACGACGCGTGCTACCTCGACCTGGCCATGCGCGAGGGCCTGCCGCTGGCCACGCTTGACCGGCAGTTGTCCAACGCCGCACGGCGATGCAGCGTGCCCCTGCTGACGGGAGCCCCGGTCAAGCCGAGCCATTCCAGCAAGGCAAAACGGTAGCAACGATCGCAGGCGGTCGGGGTCGGTTGCTCCGGCGACAGGACACAAGGCCGGGCTCCGTTCCGCCCATCCATGGACCGGATGGTCCAGTGGCAAGCCTCCGCCAGCACGTGCAACGACCGCCGCTCCAGGACTTTCCTCGCCCGTCGATGTCCCAGGTGCGCGGTAGGGTCCAGGACGCAGTCTGTTCTGCCAAGGAGGACGACACATGGACAGGACACGGAACGGGTCGAGGCGGGAATGGATCGCACTGGGAATCCTGGGGATGGCCCTGGCGGCCGGCGGGGCCGGGTGCGGGGGCGGCGACGGCTGCGGACCGGGAAACTGCGCCGGATGCTGCGTGGCGGGGATCTGCGTGGCGGGGACCGAACCCGGGGAGTGCGGAACGGGCGGCCAGGCCTGCCAGGTCTGCATCGCGGGACTGGACTGCCAAGGCGGGACCTGCGTCCCCTCGACGACCTCCTGCGGGCCGGGCAACTGCCCCGACGGCTGCTGCGACGGGAACCTGTGCCGATCGGGACGGGATTCCTTCGCCTGCGGAACCGGGGGCGATTCCTGCACCGCCTGCGAGGGTTCCCAGGCCTGCCTGAACGGCGGGTGCAGCGAGGTCGGCGCCCTGTGCGCGTCGTCCTGCGATGGCTGCTGCGTGGGAAACCAGTGCATGGCCGGCACCACGCCGGACGCCTGCGGCCGGGGCGGGCAGGCCTGCAGGACCTGCCGGACCGAGGAGTTCTGCAACGGGTCGGGACAATGCCAGTGCACCCCCTCCTGCACCGGCAAGCATTGCGGGGACGACGACGGATGCGGCGGCACCTGCCAGGATGCGCCCTGCAAGGCCCCCGGGTTCGTCTGCCAGCAGGGGCGGTGCGAGGTGGACCCGGCAGGGCTCTGGCAAGTGTCCGTGATCCGGGCGGACATCGCCTCCTCGGGACCCGACGGCTCCTCCTGGGATGTCGCAGGGGGGCTTCCGGACCCCTTCGTCTGCCTCTCCATCGGCGGCGTCCGGAAATGCACCTCGACGAAGCAGGACACCCTGGAACCGGTCTGGCGGGAGTCGCTGCACCGGGCGGCCGCGTCGTCCCTGATGGGGGACTTCCGGTACGAGATCGTGGACGAGGACCTGTCCTCGAACGACCTCGTCTGCGCTTCGTCTTCGGTCCGCGCCATCCGGGAGGACTTCGTTCGGGGTTCCCTGACCATCGGCTGCACCTACGCCACCGTGGAACTCGCCCTGGAGCCGCCGGAGGGGCCGGAGGAGACCTGCACGGCCTCCGCGTCCTCGGTGTACGACGGTTGCCTGCGGTTCCGCCAGACCCTTTGCAGCCGCCTGGTGGAATGCGCCGTGTTCGCCGGTCCGGTGGAGTGCGGAACCTGGTTCGACTCGGGGGACGGATTCGGGGGATGCGACCCCGATGACGCCCGTCCGATCGGCAGTCCCGCGAAGTTCCAGGAATGCATCTGCGGCCTGTCCGAGGCGTCGTGCAGCCAGATCCAGAACGGGGTCCTGACGGCCCTGCCGGCCTGCGGCGAGTGGGTTTCCTGAACCCTGCCGGGCAGCGGCGGGACCGTCAGCGGGGCGGGAACAGGAAGCGCAGCGCGGCGGGGAAGCGGGCGGACCAGGCGGCCTCGTTGTGCACCTGGCCCACCCCCAGCAGGCACAAAAGGTCCCGGTCGGGACGCAGGAAGGCGTCCCAGTCGGCATAGCCGGGGGGCACCGCGGGGGACCAGGCCAGGGCCGGCACGGTGGCGGGGTCGGCATCCAGGGGGAAGTCGGCGGGGGCCGTGGCCGGGTCGCCGTCGGTGTCCCACTCGGGACGGTTCGACCATCCCAGGCGGATCAGGGCGTTGCGCGTCCAGTCGGTGTAGGCCCGGCCGTCCCAGGCATAGGCGGGATCGTCGCCGCCGCCGGGGGAGTAGCCGCCGTCGCCGCTGTCCAGGTACACCTTCAGGGCGCGCTGGGCGGCCGTAGGCGGCGCCTGGGCCATCACCTCCCGCATCGAGGGCTTCTCCTCGGTGCCGCTCCCCGCCTCGCCGACCCAGAAGGACGGCGACAGGGCGGCCACCTTGCCGAAGACGTCGGCGTGCATCCAGGCGATCCAGAAGGCCGAGATGCCCCCCAGCGACGATCCGCCGATGGCGGTGTCCCGGGGGCCCGTGCGGGCCGGGAACTCCCGGCGGACCCGGGGCAGCACGACGTCCACCAGCAGGTCGGCGTAGGCCGGCAGTTTCGGGTGCACCTGGACGGGGTTGCCGGTCCCGGTGACCCAGAAGTCCGTGTACAGGTACTCGTCGATGCGGTTCGCGGTGGTGACGCCGACCAGGATCACGGGCTCGATGGCCCCGGAGGCGGCCAGTTCCCGGGCCGTGCGGTCCACCAGCCACGATCCGTAGGGGGCCCGGGGGTTGTCGAAGACGTTCCACCCGTCCTGGAGCAGCATCACGGGAAAGCGGCGGGCCGGGTCCCCGAAGGCCTCGGCGGGGACGTACACGTAGGCCTCCCGGGGCTCGGGCAGCGCGGTCGATGCGATGCCCTGCAGGCGGGCGATGCGCGGCGTGCCGGGACGGTGCATGGCGTGGTTGATGCTGATGTCCGTGAAGCGGATCCAGCGGTTCCGGCCGTCGTCCATCCAGGCCCCCCCGGCGAAGAGCCGGTACTGCCAGGCGTCCCGGTCCCCGGGGACCGGCGGCACGTCGGCCCAGAAGGTCCCCGGCCGGCAGGCGACGGCCGTCATGGGAGTCTGGCCCCAGGCGTTGAACTCCCCGCGCAGGGACACGGCGTCCGCCCCGGGGTCCACGATCAGCGTGCAGCCGGTGTCGTCGCACGCCGGGCCGTCGTAGCGCTCCCCCAGGAACCGGGTCAGTTCCTCGGGGGACTGGCAGTTCCGGACCGCGTCGCGGACCTCGGACCGGGTGGCCCGGGGCGGCGGAGGCGGCAGGCCGGGGTCCGCGCCGGGATCGTCGGGCGATCCCGGGTCCCCGGGGGCCTCGCCCGGATCCTCGGGAAGACCGGGGTCCGCCAAGCCCTCGGGCCCGCCGTCGCTGGCCCCCGCATCCCCCGGGTCCAGGGCCTCGTCCTGGCGATCGCCCCCGTTCCCGTCGCCCGATCCCGGATCGTCGGCATCCGTCCAAGCCGGATCGCCCTTCCAGTCCACCACGTCCTGCCGCCCGGCATCCCGCCCCGGATCCCCGATCCCGACATCGCCCCCGTCGTCCCTCTCCCAGGATCCGGGCGACCCGCATCCCGCCGTGAAGGCCAGGACAACCGCCGCGATCCCGCCGACGATCCCCCGTCCACCCGGGGACCGGACCTCCCTGCGCATCGCCCCCCTCCCGCCCTCAGGCGACGCCCAGGCCGAAGTCCCGCACCGCCCGGTCGGCCACGTGGCGGCCGATGGCGATGGAGGCCGTGGCGGCCGGGGACGGCGCGTTCAGCACGTGGATCGACCGGGGACCCGGGGCGATCGCGAAGTCGTCCAGCAGCGTCCCGTCCCGGGCCAGGGCCTGGGCCCGGATCCCCGGGACTCCCGGCACGACGTCCCCCGGTCCCACGGCCGGCACCAGGCGCCGCATCGCCGCGACGAACAGGCGGCGGCTCAGGGAACGGGCCATCTCGGCCAGGCCCATCGGCCAGAAGCGCCACGCCATGCGCCAGAAGCCCGGCCAGCGCAGCGTGTCCCAGGCGTCCCGCAGGTCGAAGGCGAAGGCCCCGTAGCCCTCGCGGTGCCAGGCCAGGACCGCGTTGGGACCCGCGTGGACCTCCTCCCGGATCCCCCGGGTGAAGTGCACGCCCAGGAAGGGGAAACGGGGGTCCGGCACCGGGTAGATCAAACCCCGCACCAGTCCCTGGGCCTTGGGCCGCAGGTCCCAGTACTGCCCCAGGAACGGCACGATGCGCACCCCCGCGTCCACCCCGAAGAGCCGGGCCACCCGGTCGCACTGGAGCCCCGCGCAGTTCACGGCGAAGCGGGCCGCCCGGTCCCCGGCCGTCGTCCGGATCGCCAGGCCGCCCTCGAGGACCCGCACGCCCAGGACCCTGGCCCCGGGAAGGACCGTTCCCCCGGCCTGCCGCACCTCCTCGGCGAAGGCCCGGGTCACGGCGGCGAAGTCGACGACGCCGGTGTCCGGCACCACCAGCCCGGACAGGCCGGCCACGGCGGGCTCGAACTCGCGCATCCCGTCCGACCCCACCCGACGGAGCCCCGACAGGCCGTTCGCCCGGCCCCGCGCTTCGAGGTCGTCCAGGCGGACCGCCTCCTCGGGCGTGGTCGCCACGACCAGTTTTCCGCAGCGCCGGTGGGGAATCCCGTGCTCTTCGCAGAAGTCGTACAGCGCCCGCCGCCCCTCGGCGCAGAGGGTCGCCTTCAGGCTCCCCGGCCGGTAATAGATCCCCGAGTGGATCACGCCGCTGTTGTGGCCCGTCTGGTGGGAGGCCAGGCGGGGTTCGGCCTCCAGCACCTCCACCGACAGGCCCCGCCGGGCCAGCGCCATCGCCGTGGCGCACCCCACGATGCCGCCGCCGATGACGGCCACGTCGGCGGGTTTGGAGATGCCGGGGGCGTTCATGGAGGTTCCAGCCCTGGCCCGGCGAGATGATACCGCACGTCGCGGTCCGGGAATGGCAGAGGGATGCGGGGATCCTGTCCCGGATGGACTGGAGTGGCTACCGGAGGATCCTGCTGGCCGTCAGAACCGCATGCGGCCGCCGATGCCGACGGTCTTGCCGTCGAAGGCGTTGCCGACGGCCGGCTTCAGGTTGTCCAGGGCGAAGGACGCGTAGAGGTCCAGGCGCCCGCGGACCAGGGTGCCGCCCACCGTCAGGGCCACCGGGATGGCGACCCGGTCCCCGAAGGACCCGGCGCTGGGGCGCAGGCCGAAGTCGGTCCCGAAGGTCAGGTCCAGGAACAGTTGCCGGATGGGGTTGTAGGACAGGCCGTACTGGAGGCCCAGCGTGAACTGGGGCATGGCCCCGCCCGAGGTGGGATAATCGTCGGCCACGAAGCCCAGGTCGAAGTTCAAGGCCGCGTGGACCTTCAGCATGTCCCGGACGGCGATCCACTGGAACGGCACCCCCAGCAGCATGCCGACGCGCTGCTTGCCGAAGGAGTCGATGAAGGTGCGGTCGCCGGGGGCGTAGAGGTGCAGTTCGGCCGCCAGCATGTCGATGAACCGGTAGCGGGCCCCCAGGTCGAACCCGCCGAACTTCGTCCCGGAGAGGCCCGACGAGTACTTCATCGCGTCGATGACCAGGCCCAGTTCGAAATTCCGCACGACGCCCCACTGGGCCCCCACGCCCAGCGTCATGTCCTTGGCCATGCGGCCCTTGTTCAGGCCCAGGCCGAAGTCGAGCCCGGTCTGCACCATCCCGGCATCCAGCACCAGCGGCCGGGCGGCGTAGGCCTCCGGATAGCCGCCGGACGGATCGATGTCCTGGGCCGACGCGACCACGGGCAGCACCAGGGCGGACAGGAACGGAATCAGTCGCTTCATGGTTCACTCCTCGTTGCGAAATGTCCTCCACGCGGCCGGACCCCCCGGCCGCCCATGCCGCGCCTCCCGCCGACCGGCCGGCTCCCGTCCACCCGGGGATGGCCTTGCGACGGGCGCGGCGCCCTGCCGTTTCGCAACGGCCGTGCCGGACGCGGTCCCGGGACGAACCAGGAGCCCCGCGGTCCGGTAACGGCCCGTCCCGCCCAGGGTTTCCCCGATCGGGCACCGGGCCGGCGGAAGCCGCTCCTCCTCCCTGCGTTGCGTGCTGGCCGTGCGGTTCGGCACAAGGCCCGTGTGCGGACGCACGGCGGTCGTCGAGGCCCCTGGGAGATCCCGTCCCGGCCGTTCCAAGTGCCCGTCGTTCCTGTATCTTCCGGGCGATCCGCAGCATCCGGACGACGGAAACGGGAAGATGGAGGCGGTGGTTCTGTCCGGGCGAGGCGGGACATGGGAACGTGGAGAACCTGGCTGGTGCTGGCGGCATGGACCGGGTGCCTGGCCCAGGGCAAGGAGGTGCCGATGGCAAGGCCCGATCTGACCCCCGAGGAGCGGCGCATCCTCCAGGGGAAGGGAACGGAACGGCCCTTCACGGGACGGTACTGGAACCACCACGAGGCGGGAACCTACCTCTGCCGGGGCTGCGGGGCCCCTCTATTCCCGTCGTCGGCGAAGTTCGACAGCGGCACGGGATGGCCCTCCTTCGACCAGGCCCTGGAGGGGGCGGTCCGGGAGGTTCCGGACCCCGACGGGGAGCGGGTCGAAATCGTCTGCGCCCGGTGCGGAGGCCACCTGGGCCACGTCTTCCGGGGCGAGGGCTTCACGCCCCGCCAGACCCGCCACTGCGTCAACAGCGCCTCCCTGGAATTCCAGCCGGAATAGTCGCGGTGTTCGCGGTATCATGCGGTCCGTCGGGCACGGGAGCGCGCGATGGAACGGACCGTCACCGGGAGGACCCGCCCCGGAACCTGGAAGATCGCGGCCGCGGGAAGGATCCTCGCGGCGACGATGGCGGGGCTGTGGCTCGGCGCCGCCTCGGCCGACGCCCAGGTGACCGCATCGGACGTGGCGCTGATCGAGGACGTGGGGGGCCAGATCCAGAAGGCGGCCGGATTCACCGCCGACGCCTGGCTCCAGAAGGCCGCCTGCCGCTTCTACGAGGTCACGGCGGGGGTGCCGTCGAACCCGGAGATCCTCTTTGTGTTCACGACCTACGCTCCGGACCTCCTGGGGGACGTCCAGAGCGGCCTGACGGTCTTCCAGCAGACCCGGGGCATCGGCAAGGGGCGCGTCGATCAGCGGGCTGCCTACTGCGCCACGGGGCGCTTCCTGCGCCACGCCGTGAAGATGGGGTCCCTGACCAACCTGCCGGAGGACCCCTTCGCCCGGCTGCCCCGCCGCCCGGAACTGCCCATGAACGCCGTGCAGGTGATGGCCCACGAGCACGGCCACCACTGGATGGCCCATGTCTCGTACCGCCTCGATGACGGCCTGCCCCAGCACTGCGACCTGAGGGCCCGGACGCCCTCCTCGGAGCCGGTTTCGGGCAACTGCGACGGATACGCCCCCTCGGAGTTCGGGCTGCACTGGTCGGCGCTGTTCGACTCCGGGGGCATCATGTTCGGGAACCGCATCGAGGAACTGCCCGACGGGACCTTCCGCTTCTACAACGACGGGCACCTGGTCTTCGGCCCGCTGGATCGCTACCTGATGGGCCTGCTGCCGGCCGAGTCGGTGGGACCGCTGCTGCTGGTGCGGACGCCCGATTCCCGGATCCAGCCGTCGGACTATCCCGTCTCCGGGGAACTGATCGTGGAGGGGACGGCCCGGCGCCTGTCGGTGAGGGATGTCATCGCCTACGAAGGCACCCGCCATCCCGAGCGGGAACCCTGCCACTGGAAAGGGGCCATGGCGCTGGTCCACCCGCCGGGGAAGCCCCCCTCCCAGGCCCAGGTGGACCTGGTCGCCCGCTATGCCAACGCCTACGAGTCCTTCTATGCCGAGGCCACCGGAAGGCTCGGTTCCATCGACCTGACGCTGGACCAGCGGGGTCTCGGGACCCGCGAATGCCCCGCTCCCGGGGGAGGTCCGCCTCCGGAGGATCCCCCTGAAAGCCCGCCCTCCGCCGACCTGCCGGGCGGGGAAACGGGGCCCCGGGACGTCGCCGAGACGGCCGGGAGCGAAGGGACGACACCGGGGGAAGTGGCCGCGGAACTGCCGCCTGGACCGGATCGTGGAACCGGGGAGGAAACCGGATCCGGCACCCAGGAGGACCACGGGGCGGAGGCCTGCGAACCGGGAACGCGCAGGTGCCACCCCCTGGGCAACGGAATCGTGCAGCAGTGCGCCGAGGACGGCCGATCCTTCCGGGAGGTCGCCGACTGCGGACTGGGAGGCCTGGTCTGCCGGGACGGGACCTGCGTTTCGAAGGGCGGAGGCGGATGTCGGGCAGGCGGATCCCCGGTTCCGGCGGGGGCCCCGTGGGTCCTGGCCGCCCTGGGGCTGGCGCTGATCCTCCGCCGTTTCCGGAACCCGGCCGGGAACAGGTGAACGTCCCCGAATGTTCCGGTAGATGGGGAACGGGTCCCGGACCCGGGGAGACCGCGATGGGGCAGACGGTTCGCAAATGGTTCCCGGTAGTTGTGTTGGTCAAATGGGTGACTGTCCCCTGGTGGCTGGGCTGCGGGTCGGCCCTGCCCGACCCGGGAGGGGATGCCCGCGACGTGCCGGTGGAGGACGCGGCGGACATCGGTCGGGACCCGGCGGAAACGACCGGGGATCCCGGGGACCTCCTGGTCGTGGACGTGAAGGGGGATGAGCCGGCCCCGGAGATCCCCGGGGACGCGCCGGACGCCCCGGACGCGCCCGACGTGCAGGACGTGACGGCCCCCCCGAGGCCCGAGGCGATCCACGAGGTGCGCACCCGGCCCCGGACCTTTCCCGACGGCCCCTGGACCCGGGACGAGGTGTCCTTCCCGGGACCGGCCCGGGGTCTTCCTACCGGCCCGGTCCAGGCGATCGCACTGTCCGGCAGGACCCTCTGGATCGCCACCGGATCGGCCCTCCTGGCGGGTCCCCCTCCCTCGGGCCCCTTCGTGGCCATCGACGATCCCGAAGGGATCCTGGCGTCGGCGCTGGACCTCTCTCCCCTGCCCGATGACGGCATCCTGGTCGTCACCGGGAGCGCGGTCCACGAGGTGGACGGGGCCGGGAACCTCGGCCGGACCCTCTTCCGGCCCCGGGGCATGGGAGACATCACCCGGGCCGTCCTCTGCGGCGGTCGGATCCGGGCGATCGCCGGGGGCAGGCTGATCGAGGAACAGGAAGGGGCCTTCGTCCCGTCGGCTCCCCCGGAGGAAGTCCGGGACATCGCCTGCCAGGACGGCGCCCTGCTGGCCCTGGAGGAACGGGGCCTGTTCCGCTTCTCCCTCCCGGCCTTCTCCGGGGATCGCCTCTGGACCCCCGAGGCCGGACAGGAGGCCACCCGGGTCCGGGCCTTTGGCCCGGCGATCCTGCTGGCGGGACCGGAACTGGCGATCCTTCTGTCGCCGCCTGCGTCTCCCGCGGTTCTTCGCCCGGGCCCCGGGGGCATCCCGACCCGGGGACTCACGGCCCTGGCCCTCTCTCCCTCGGGGCGATCCCTGGCCCTGGGCCACCCTGTCGGGGCCTCCTGGCTGGACCCCGCCGCGGGACGGGTGGATCACTACGTGTCGCCCCGGTGGCTGCCCGGGGACCGGGTCACGGCCCTGGCCTTCGAGTCCGAGGACGCCCTCTGGATCGCCACGACGGCGGGCGTGTCGCGGATCGCCTTCGGGGACACCGACCTGGAGGCGAAGGCCCGGCGCATGTTCCAGCAACTGCAGCGCTGGTTCGTCCGGATGGACGGCTTCGTGAGCCCCTGGGCCCGCTTCCCCTCGCCCGATGTCGATGAACCGGCCTCCCTCTACGACGACGACAACGACGGTCAGTGGACCCAGGAGGCCGTCGGGGCCTTCTGCCTGGCCTTCGCGGTGACGGGCGAGGAGTCCTGGCGCACCGCCGCCCGGAAGGCCATCCGCAACATGGCCCTGCTGATCGACGTGCCGGCCCGGGACTTCGAGAACGCCGGCCTGGGCAGAGGCTTCGTCGCCCGGTCGGTGGTCCGGGACGACGAGGGGGACCTCTTCGCCGACAAGGCGACCCGGTCCAACTGGCACCGGACGACCTTCGACGACGGCCACGACTACTACTGGAAGGACGACACGTCGTCCGACGAGATCACCGGCCACCTGTTCGGGTGGAGCCTCTTCCACGACCTGTGCGCCGAGACCGCCGAGGAGCGGGCCTTCGCGGCCAGGCACCTGGGGGACCTGGCGGGCTACATCCTGCGCCACGGCTACCGGCTGCTGGACATCGACGGCCTGCCGACCACCCACGGGGACTACAGCCCCGATCGCATCCCCATCGCCGTGGACGGCCTGGAGGCCTGCGCCGAAGCGGGCCACCCCCTGGACCGGTGCCTGGATTCCTGGGGAGGGGGCGCGTTCCTGGATTCCGTGGAAATCCTGGCGCTGATGCTGGCCGCGTGGC
>JAGOKF010000155.1 GCA_017994695.1 Myxococcota bacterium
AGGGAGCCGGGGCATCGGGGTTGGAAAGGAGGTTCACCGCGGTGTTGTTCAGGTCGAAGCCGACGGTGACCGCGTTGAGGCCCGCCGCGTGCCAGGTCATGTCGGCCACGTCGGCCGCCTGGTACACCGTGCCGTCCCGGTCGATCTGGAAATGGGAGGACAGCCCCCGCTGCTTCAGCGTCTCGTAGCAGATCCGGGCGCTGGCGGTGCCGTCGTGGTGCAGCACCACCCCGCGGACCACCTTCCGGAGGGCCGCCAGGGCGTTGCCCGAGGGATCCAGGTCCGCCCAGCCGGCCCCCTGGAGCGCCAGCACCTTCGGGGGGGCCCCGGCGGGCCGGTTCCGTGGCCGGACCAGGGGGACCACGTCCCCGCTGTCGTCCGAGGCCATCAACGGGGCCACCTGCCCCCCCTGGACCTGGTAGAACGTGAACCCTCCGGGGTCCCGGAAGGTCACCACCTTCACCCGGGGATCCGGCAGCGGAAAGGCCTTCCCGGCGATGATGATGTCCGCCATCCGTCCCTCCGGTCAGCCCCCGGGCCGCTTCAGCACGGGCATCTTCGGTGCCGCGGGCCTCGGGGGCTTCCGCGGACGGCCGATCCTGGCCACCAGGGCCTTGGCCCCCTTGCCCATCGTCCACAGGATCAGCAGGACCATCGCGATGGCCGCCACCAGGGACGCCCACAGCACCGGCGGTCCCCAGGCGTGGCCCAGGCGTCCCAGCACCGCCTTCCGGACGCGGCTCCACGGCCCTTTCCAGAAGGGCTCTCCGGGCCCCGCCACGACCGGGAACCACCCCGATTCCACCCCCTCCCAGGATGCCATCAGCCGGTAGGATGCGCCCTCCTCCAGGGATTTCCGGGGCTCCAGCACCGACTGTCGCGACAGCGAGGCCGCCAGCCTCGACGTCGCGTCCTCGAGCCCCGGGAGATCCGCCGCCTCGAAGTAGCCCCCCCCGGTCCGCCAGGCCAGGGCCTTCAGGCGGGAACGCCCCACCGCGTCGGTGCCCGGGAGGGCCAGGACGTGGACCTGGACCTCCAGGGCCCGGGCCAGGTTCACCAGGGCCGCCAGCCGGTCGAGCACCCGCTCCTCGCGGGATCGCAGGCCGTCGGCCACCTTCGGGATCGCGCACTCCATCACCCCGCGGCTGCACCGGGGCGACGCCCCCTCCAGGTCGTAGGTCGCCTCGCCCTTCCGGCTCCGGCAGGCCTCCACCCGGGGCTGGCACCGGCGGGAATGGCGGTCCGCAGCCAGGTCGGCGACCCGGAGATACCCGTCGCGGCCGTCCGACAGGACCAGGACCAGGCGCTGGGCCGTCGCCGGGGCGGCGATGGCCAGCCAACGCAGCGCGGCTTCCACCGCCCCTTCGGCGAATGGGGCCCCCGCCGCCTCCTCGCCCCGGCGGTCCAGCGGGTTCTGGCCCTGGGCCTGGGCGGCCCGCAGGACCTCCCCATCCTCCGGAATGCCCAGGAACCTCGGGAACATCCCCTGGGGGGCGGGAAAGGGGAGGGTCTTCCAGGACTCGGATCCCGGAAACAGGGCTCCGCACTCCCCTTCCTGGGGGGGGCTGGAGAAGGCGTCTGCGGTGCCCTGGAGCGCGTCCAGGCACCCCTGGCGGTCGTTCAGGTCCCCCATCCAGGGTCCACCGGGTCCCCCCCGGCCGATCCACAGGTGGTCCTGGTACACCAGCAGCCCCGTCCTGGCATCCTTCCGCAGCCCCTTGGCCAGGCGCTGCACCAGGTCCGCCGCCTGGGCCGACACCTCCCGGGGGACCTCGGCATGGGCGGCCACCACGAAGATCGCCGCCTGCTCCACGGCCGCCTCGGCGATCGTCCGCAACCGTCCCCGGAAGCCCGGCTCCGGGAATCCCCCGGGCCGAAAGGACCAGTCCGGCTTCCCGCCGGAGGTCGGGCTCCCGCCGCCCCGGGACAGGAACAGCCGGACGCCCGTCTCCACCAGGGACACGGGGTTTCCGTCGGCGTCGATGGCCGACAGGAAGGCCCTCCAGCCGCCCGGGTCCCGGGCCTGGACCCGATCCACCTTGACCTGGGGCCCTTCCAGGTGCCTCGGGACCTCCGGGAACGCCGATCCGGGGACCAGCATCACCGCGAGTACTGCCAGCACCCCGGAACGTGCCTTCATCGCCCCCTCAGCAGCCGAAACGGAAGGGGGCGACCCGGAACCCCCCACACGGGATCCTCCGCCCTCCCGACTCGATCAGGAACTCGTGTTTCCCCGGAGGAAGCCCCCCCTCCATCGGCAGGCCGGCCAGCACGACCCCCCCCGGGCGGGCGTCCACGAGTCGCCGCGACCGCTCCTGGCCGTTCCAACGATGGACGAACCAGGCCGAAGCCCCCCGGCCCTCCCACCGGACCTGGTGTCCCGGCGCCCGGATCCATCCCCGAATCCCCCCCGCCCAGGCCGCGGCCGCCGCCCGGGGCCAGAGGGTCCAGGCGGCCAGGAACCACATTCCCCGGACCAGGAATCCCCTCCGATCCAGCGCGGGTGGTCCGTCCATGGGCCCCCTCAGGTGTTCCAGTCCTGGGTCAGTTTCC
>JAGOKF010000108.1 GCA_017994695.1 Myxococcota bacterium
CATCCTCCGGGGCCGGAATCTCCGCGGCCGGAGCCGCCTCCGCGGGAATCTCGCCGGCCGGGGGCCCCTCGGCCGGGACCTCGGCCGCCCGGACCGAGCTGGACTGCACCATCGCCAGCAGGATCAGCCGGGAACACCACGACCGCACGGGGGACCGCCGCAAGGAGCCGTCCTAGGGTCCTCGGAATCCCGAGGGCATGTCAATGGATTCTGACGCGGCGGGAACCGGATTCCCCGGTGCATCCTTGCACTCCGGAGAGGAGGATCCGGCGATGGAGGGTCCGCTGGTCGGGCCGGGATTCGTCGAACATCCCCGCCCCCGGGCGGTTCACCCGCGCTTCCGGGCCGTCCGGGTCGCCGCCTCCCGCTTCCGGGCATCCCGGGCCTTCTTCTTCAGCTGCCGGACCCGCGGCCACCGCACCTTGCCCCGATCGTTCTTTCCCATCGTGCCCCTCCTGTCGAACCGACCCTGCGGGCCGGGAGGCGCTCTATACCAGAAAATCCGGCCTTCCCACAACCCCGGATTGCCGGGGCCCGGAAACAGGACGGCGCCGGCCCCGGAGGCCTCCCCCGGGAACCGGCGCCGTCCTTCGAACCCTCGATCACGGTGCCTGGAGCGGGATCAGAAGTCGTCCATCCCGCCCATGCCGCCCATGCCGCCCATGCCGCCGCCACCGGCGGGGGCCTTCTCCTCCTTCGGCTTCTCCACCACCACGCACTCGGTGGTCAGGAGCAGGGAAGCCACGGAGGCCGCCTTCTCCAGGGCGACCCGGGTGACCTTCGTCGGGTCGATGATCCCCGCGGCCACCAGGTCCTCGAAGGTGTCGGTGTAGGCGTTGTACCCGAAGCCGGGGTCGTCCGACTCCCGGACCTTCATCACCACGGTGGACCCCTCGGCCCCGGCGTTCTCGGCGATCATCCGGGCCGGCTCCTCCAGGGCCCGCCGCACGATGTCCACCCCCACCTTCTGCTCCAGGGGCAGGTCCTTCAGGGCGTCCAGGGCATTCACGCAGCGGAGCAGCGCCACGCCGCCTCCGGGGACGATCCCCTCCTCGACCGCGGCGCGGGTGGCGTGCAGGGCATCCTCGACCCGGGCCTTCTTCTCCTTCATCTCGGCCTCGGTGGCCGCGCCCACCTTGATCACCGCCACGCCGCCGGCCAGCTTCGCCAGGCGCTCCTGGAGCTTCTCCCGGTCGTAGTCGGACTTCGTGTCCTCGATCTGGGCCTTGATCTGGGCGATGCGGCCCTTGATCGCCTCGCTGCTCCCGGCCCCCTCGATGATGGTGGTGTTGTCCTTGTCCATCACCACCTTCTTGGCCCGGCCCAGGTCCGAGAGGCGGGCGTTCTCGAGCTTCATGCCCAGTTCCTCGGAGATCACGCGCCCGCCGGTCAGGATCGCGATGTCCTCGAGCATCGCCTTCCGCCGGTCGCCGAAGGCCGGGGCCTTCGTGGCGGCCACGCTCAGGGTGCCGCGGATCTTGTTCACGACCAGGGTCGCCAGGGCCTCGCCCTCGATCTCCTCGGCGACGATGACCAGGGACTTCCCCTGCTTCGCCACCTGCTCCAGGATCGGCAGCAGATCCTTCATGGAGCTGATCTTCTTGTCGTAGATCAGGATCAGCGGGTCCTCGAGGGACACCTCCATCCGGTCGGCGTCGGTGACGAAGTACGGGGAGACGTAGCCCCGGTCGAACTGCATCCCCTCCACGGTCTCGAGGGTCGTCTCCATCGATTTCGCCTCTTCCACCGTGATCACGCCGTCCTTGCCCACCTTCTCCATCGCCTCGGCGATGATCTTCCCGATGGACTCGTCGTTGTTCGCGGAGATGGTCCCGACCTGGGCGATCTCCTTGAAGTCCTTGGTGGCCTTGGACAGCCTCTTCAGCTGGGCCACCACCGCCTCGACCGCCTGGTCGATGCCGCGCTTCAGTTCCATCGGGGCGTGGCCGGCGGCGACCATCTTGGCCCCTTCCCGGAAGATGGCCTGGGCCAGCACGGTCGCCGTGGTGGTCCCGTCACCGGCCTCGTCGGAGACCTTCGACGCCACTTCCTTCACCATCTGGGCGCCGATGTTTTCGAACTTGTCCTTCAGTTCCACTTCCTTCGCGACGGTCACGCCGTCCTTGGTCACGGTCGGGGAACCCCAGGACTTCTCGATCACGACGTTGCGGCCCCGGGGTCCCAGGGTCACCTTCACCGTGTCCGCCAGCAGGTTGACGCCCCTCAGGATGCGCGCCCGGGCCGACTCCCCGAAAACCAGTTCCTTCGCTGCCATGGTTCGCCTCGCTGTTGTTGACTCCCGGGGCCAGGACCCGCCTGGCCCGCCGACTCAGTCCAGGACCGCCAGGATGTCGTCCTCCCGGAGGATGATGTGCTCCTCGCCGTCGATCTTCACCTCGCTCCCGGCGTACTTCCCGAAGAGGATGCGGTCGCCGGCCTTCACGGCGGGGGCCCGAAGCGTCCCGTTCTCCAGCGTCTTGCCGGGTCCGACCGCGATCACGCGCCCCTCCTGCGGCTTCTCCTTGGCGGTGTCGGGGATGATGATCCCGCTCGCGGTCTTCTCCTCGCTCTCCAGCCGCTTCACCAGCACACGATCCTGCAGGGGCTTCACGTTCATCTTCCCTTCCTCCCAGTCTGACATTGGAACCAAACCCACGCGCGGCGTGCCGCGCCTCCGGTCCCGGAAGACCCCGGGTCCCGCACGGCGATGATGGATAATCACCCCTTCCGGAAGCGCAAGGGGTTGATCCGGTCCCACAATCTGGAAGGTCCGGTCGCCTGCGGCTGGGCACCCGACGGCCGGTGCCGCAGGAAGACCCGGAAGGCCTCCGAGTCCTTCAGGAACGGCAGGGCGGCCATCCGGATCGCCTGGCGGAACTCCTCGACGCTTCCCCAGCGCATCCGGGGGTCCCGGGCAAGGGCCTTGTGGACGACCTCCTCCACGGCCTCGGGGATCTCGGGATTCAGGCTTCCCAGTCGGTGGACCGGGACGGGACCGTTCCCCCGCAGGTATTCCAGGAAGGTCTGGGCGTCGGCATTGGGGAGGTGGATGGCCCGGGCCCCGGCCAGGGTCTCGTAGGCCACGCATCCCAGGGAGTAGAGGTCGCTGGCCTCGCTGGTCTGCCCGGTGAGGGCCGTCTCGGGGGCGGCGTAGGGGGGACTGCCCACCGGGATCCCCCCGCCCTGGGCCGTCCGGGAATCGGGCTCGTAGGCAGCCCGGGCGCTTCCCAGGTCCACCATCCGCACCTGGGGGCCCAGCCCGGGAACAGGCTCCAGGAAGAGGTTTCCCGGCTTGAGGTCCCGGTGCACGATGTCCCGGGCATGGAGTTCCACCACGCCTTCCATCGCCTGGTCCAGCACCGGGATCGCCTCATCGATGGGGAAGGCGCCCCGCTCCCGGATCTCGGTCTCCAGCGTCCTGCCGTGGACCAGTTCCATCGCGAAGTAGGGAATCCCCTCCGGCGTCGTCCCGGTCCGGAGGACCCGGGGGAAACAGGGACTGCGGACCATCGCCAGGAAGGCGGCCTCCCTCTTGAGCCCGGCCACCGCGGAAGCGACGTCCCCGTGGGCGGCGTGGAGGACCTTCAGGGCGACCTTGCGGCGCCCGACGGACATCTGCTCCGCCAGGTACACCCGGGCGAAGCCCCCGAAACCCAGGAGCCGGACGACCCGGAAGTCGTCTCCAAGAATCCGGCCCAGCAGGGTGTCCTGGCCTTCCATGGAGGCATTGTAGCACTTCCCGGCACGGAACCGGCGGGGACGGGACGCGGGATCCCGAGGCGGGAGGATCGCGTTGACGGGAGCCGATCCCTGGGATAAGGTTGCGCCCCATGGGAAACCTGACCTACAGGGATGCAGGGGTCGACAACGAGGCCCAGGATCACTTCGCCGACTCCATCGGGTCGATGGCCCGGAAGACCGTCGGCCCGGAGGTGCTCGCCGGGATCGGCGGGTTCGCCGCCTCGGTGGCGCCCGATCTCCGCGGCATGGAGCGCCCGGTGCTGGTGTCCGGGACCGACGGCGTCGGGACGAAACTGAAGATCGCCTTCGCCCTGGACCGCCACGGGACCGTGGGGATCGACCTGGTGGCGATGTGCGTCAACGACGTCATCACCACCGGGGCCCGCCCTCTCTTCTTCCTGGACTACTTCGCGACCGGCCACCTCCAGGAGGGGGTCGCCCTCCAGGTGGTGTCGGGCATCGTGGAGGGCTGCGCCCAGGCGGAGTGCGCCCTGGTCGGCGGGGAGACGGCGGAACTGCCGGGCTTCTACGCCCCCGGGGAATACGACCTGGCGGGCTTCTGCGTGGGCATCGTGGATGCCCCCCGACAGGTGACGGGCCAGGCGTGCCGGGAAGGGGACGTCCTGATCGGCCTCCGGTCCTCGGGGGTCCACTCCAACGGGTTCAGCCTCGTGCGGCGCGTGGTGGAACTCCGAGGGCTGTCCCTGGACCGGATCCACGGCGGGTTCCCCCAGACCCTGGGCGAGGTCCTGCTGACCCCCACCCGGATCTACTGGCGGGCCGTGAAGGCGCTGCTGCCCCACGTTCCCGTCCACGCGATGGCCCACATCACCGGCGGAGGTCTCGAGGGCAACCTCCCGAGGGTCATCCCCGAGGGACTCCACCCGGTGGTGAAACGGGATGCGATCCCCGTGCTGCCGATCTTCTCGTTCCTGCAGGGAGCGGGTGGGGAGCCGCGCATCTCCGACGAGGAGATGTGGCGGGTCTTCAACATGGGCGTCGGCTATGTCATCGTGGTCTCCCCCGGCGACGCGGACCGGGCGATGGCCCTGCTGCGGGACGCGGGCGAGGACCCCTTCCCGATGGGGCACCTGGCCCCCGGGTCCGGCGACCTGGAGTGGACGTGAACTCCTCCGAGAAGGCACCCCTGGCCATCCTGATTTCGGGTCGGGGGTCCAACATGGTGTCCCTGGTCGAGGCGGCGCGGCAGGGTCGCCTGGGCGCCGATGTCCGCCTGGTCGTGTCGAACCGCCCCGATGCCCCTGGCCTCGAGGCCGCCCGCTCCCTCGGGGTCGAGACGGCCGTGCTCTGCCACCGGGATTTCCCAGACCGCGAGTCGTTTGACCGGGCCCTCGCGGATCTGCTGGAAAGCCGGGGAGTGCGCTTCGTCGCCCTGGCGGGATTCATGCGGGTCCTGACTCCGGCCTTCCTGGACCGCTTCCCGGGCAGGGTGGTGAACATCCACCCCGCCCTGCTGCCGTCGTTCCCGGGGGTCCATGCCCAGCGGCAGGCGCTGGAGTACGGGGTCCGGGTGACCGGCTGCACGGTCCATTTCGTGGACGCCGGGACGGACACCGGGGCGATCATCGCCCAGGCGGCGGTCCCGGTGGAGGACGGCGACGACGAGGAGACCCTCTCGGCCCGCATCCTGGCCGCCGAGCACCAGGTCTATCCTTCGGCACTGGAGGACGTCCTGAAGGGACGCCTCCGCATCCAGGGCCGCCGGGTCCTTCGAACGGGGGACTGAAGATGCTCCGGTCGTCCTACGACGTGGTGATCATCGGCACCGATCTCCCGGGCCTGATCTTCGGAGCCCTGGCGGCCAAGAAGGGCTACCGGGTGCTGGTGCTGGGGAACGGAGGCCAGGACAACATCTACGATTTCCAGGGGTTCCAGTTCGTGCGGCGGCCCCATCTCCTCTTCGGATTCCAGGACTCGAACCCCATCCGGGAGGTCTTCCGGGAACTGGCCCTGGCCCCGGAGATGCGCAACCTGCCCCGGCCGATGAATCCCATCTGCCACGTGGTGCTCCCCGACGCCCGGGTCGAACTGACCCACATGAAGGGCATCCTGGAGGAGGAGATCCAGCGGGAATTCCCAGGGAAGGTGGCCGCCTTCCGGGACTTCATGGCCCAGGCCGGCGAGGCCGAGAAGGACCTCGAGGCGTTCTTCCGGGACCTTCCGCCCCTTCCCCCGGGGACCCTCCAGGAGTGGTGGCGGGGACGGGCCCATCGCAAAATCCTCGAGTCCGTGCGCCGCCGCTACCGGGAACAGGTGGAGCCCCTGCTGGGGGAGGATCCCCGTCTCCGGTCCCTCGTGGCCGCCCCCCTGTCGCTGATGTCCGGCCTCGCGGATCCCCTCCGGGAACCCCTGCCGGCCCTGCGCCTCGCGAACCACCTCCTCCGGGGACTGCATTTCGTCGAGTGGGGCCTGGACTCCCTGAAGACGCTGTTCCTGGACCGGGTCAAGGCGAATTCCGGGGACGTCCGGCCCCAGGACACGGTGGACATGATGCTGGTCCGCCGGGGGGAGATCCGGGAGGTGGAACTGCGGGGGCGCCAGGAGACCATCGGGGCGAACCTGGTGGTGCTGGCCGGCGACCAGGGGCCGCTGCTCGACCTCATCCCGGAGGAGGGGCAGAAGAAGCGCTACCGGCAGAAGGTGGATCGCCTTCCGCCGTCCCACTACCTGGTGACCGTCAACGTGGGCGTCCACCGGGAGGCCATCCCCGAGGGGATGGCTCAGACCGCCTTCGTGGTGACGGACCCCCGCAGGCCCCTGGAGGGGCCGAACCTCCTGTGTGTCCAGGCGGATCCGGCCATGCAGCCCCCCGACATGGTCCAACGGGACCAGGCGACCCTCGCCGTCTCGGGGCGCCTCCCGGCGGGGTCCTTCGACGGGAAGCCATCGTCCCTGGCGGCCTTCGGGCGGGAACTGCTGACGCGGGCCCAGACCCTGATGCCCTTCCTGGAGGAGCACACCAGGGTGTCCGCCATCTCCTCGGTGGGCATCCATCCCCGAAGCGGCGACACCGTCGTGGACCCCTCGGGGCTGGTCCCCTTCTGGCCCGAGGTCCACAAGCGGAGCCTGGGGCTGGCCATCTGGCCCATCCGGACCGCCTACCGGAATGCGATCTTCCTGGGAGAGGGCGCCGCCGGCCCTCTGGGATTCGAGGGGGCGTTCGTCGCGGGCCTCCAGGCCTTCCATCTCCTGAAGGAGAAGATGCCTCTGAAGAGCGGGGTCTGACGATGGCCGCAGGGGCCCTTCGAACGGTTCTGCTGCTGTGTCTCGCGGCCGGGATCGTCGCAGCCCCAAAGGCCCGTGCCGAGGAGCCCGCTCCCCGGCCCCTGACCCTTGACGAGGCGCTGGATCTGGCCCTGCAACAGTCCGACCTCCTGAGGGCCGCCCGGGCGGGCACCGAGGCCCTGGAGGCCCAGTTGGACCAGGCCGAGGCCATGGCCTGGCCCCATCTGCGCCTCGAGGCGCTCCTGGCCCCCACTCCGGGCCAGCGGGGAAATGCCCTGAAGGGCTTCACCGACTACGACGACTGGGGCGTCTTCGTCCGGGGGGAACTGAGCGGCTACGTGCCCCTCTTCGGCTTCGGCAAGATCCGCTACCTGAAGCGCGCCGCCCAACTGGGCGTCGAGGTGGGGCGCCACCGGGAGGCGATCGCCCGGGCGGAGGTCCGCTACCGGGTGATCCGGGCATGGCACGCCCTGGGAATGGCCCGGGAACTCCGGGAGGTCCTCGACGAGGGCCGCGGGTACTTCGACCAGGCCCGGAAACACGTGGAATCCCTGAAGCGGGAGGACGACCCGTCCTTCGACCCCGTGGACGAGATGAAGATCCGGGTCTACGACGTGCAGGTCCGTGCCAGGGAACTGGAGGCCGCCCGGGGCCTGGCCCTCGCAGAGGCGCTGTTCCGGGAGGTCCTGGGAACGGCCCCCGGGGAGACCGTGGCGGCCGACCCGGGCCCGCCGACCCTGGACATCCCGGTCCGGGCGGTGAGCCTGGAGGAGGCCCTGGCCTTCGCCTTGGAGAACCGCCCGGAAATGGCGGCTCTCCGGACCGGGATCCGGGCCCGGAAGGCCGAGGCCGAGGCCCGAAAGCGGAACCTGTTCCCGGACTTCGTGCTGGCGGGACGCCTGAACGGGGCCTACACCAGCGTGGCGGACAACCAGCCCACCCCCTTCGCCGACGATCCCTGGAACGGCTGGGGGGCCGGGGCCGGCCTTGCGCTGCGCTGGGACCTCGAGATCGGCCGTCGCCTGGGCGAGTGGCGGGAGGCCCGGGCCGGGGCGCGGCGCCTGGAGTTCGAGAGCCGGGAGGCCGAGCGGGGGATCCGCCTGGAGGTCGAGCGCTGCTACCGGGAGATGCAGGACGCCCGGGAGCTGGCCGAGGCCCAGCAGGTCGCCCTGAAGGCCGCCCGGGGCTGGGTGGTGTCGAAACTGGACCTCTACGAGAACGGCCTGGCGACGCTCCGGGACGTGATGGAGGGCCTGGTGCAGTTCTTCCAGACCCGCCTGGACCTCGTGAAGGCGACCTACGAGTGGAACGTCTCGGTGGCGGCACTGGAGCGGGCATCGGGCCTGCGGCTGTTTCCCGTCGGTGCGGGGGCCGTCCCGGCGGAGGTCCCGACCACGCCGGCACAATAATCCGGACCCGTGGCCGTCCAAGGGCCCGGCCGGATCACCCGGGAGGAACCCGATGAAACGACGGTGGATTGGAACGGTGGCGGTACTGCTTGCGGCGGCTCCGGTTCGTGCCGAGACGGCGCGGGAGTTCGTGGAGGCCCGCTACGGCGACCTCCAGGGCCTCGTGGCGCGGATCCCCCAGAAGGAGGCCCTCCAGGCGGAGATCCGGAAGGTGATGGACACCTTCGTGGACTACGAGGAACTCTCCCGGCGAACCCTGGGAAGCCACTGGGACGCCCTGAAGCCGAAGGAGCGGAAGGAGTTCCAGGAGGAATTCCGGAAGATGGTGCAGCGGTCCTACGTGAAGCGCTTCGATCCCGGGAAGTCCTTCACGATCGAGTACGGCGACATGACCACCGGCGAGGACGGGTCCGTCGCGGTGAACTCGACCATCCGGTCCGGGAGGTCCGAGGCCCGGGTGGACTACGTGCTGCAGCGCAAGAAGGGGTCCTGGTGGGCCTTCGACGTCGTGATCGACGAGGTCAGCATGGTCCGCAATTACCGCAAGCAGTTCCACGACATCCTCCAGAAGGAGGGGTTCGCGGGGCTGATGGACCGGCTCCGGAAGAAGAACGCCCGGGCCCAGGAATAGGCGGGAAAGTCCCGCCGGAACCCCGTTTTTCCCCGGCTGCCCCCGTTGCCCCCGTTCCCAATCGGCCGGTTCGCTGGTAAGGAAGGGCGTCTTCGATCCGGGAGGCGCCGGGATGCGGGAAGCCCTGTTTCGCCCCAGGTCCCTGCTCGTGGTGGGGGTCTCGGAAAAGGCCGACAACCTCGGCCGGAACATCGTCGGGAACCTGATGAACTTCGGGTTCCGGGGGGAACTCCACCTGATGGGCCGAGCCCCCGGCGTGCTCTGGGGGCACCGGATCCACACCTCCTGGGACGAGATCCCGGAGGGGATCGACCAGGCCCTGATCATCACCCCCGCGCCGACCGTCCCCGGCGTGATCGAGCAGTGCGGGCGCAAGGGAATCCGCTTCGCGGTGATCGAGTCGGCGGGGTTCCAGGAACTGGGGGCCGAGGGCGCCTCCGTCGGGGAGGCGCTGCGGGAGGCCGCAAGGCGCAGCGGGGTGCGATTCCAGGGACCGAACTGCCTGGGAATGACCACCTTCGCCCACGGGATGTGCCAGATCTTCGTCCCGACGCCGAACCTGTGGCGCGTGGGCCCCGTGGCCATCGCCGCCCAGTCCGGCGGCATGGGCGTGACCTACCTCTTCGCGATGGCCAGCGAGAACGTCGGGGTCTCCCACTTCATCTCCCTGGGGAACCAGATGGACCTCAAGGAGACGGACTTCCTCCGGGCCCTGGAGCAGGAGGATTCGTGTCAGGTCATCTCGATGTACCTGGAGGGCATCTCCGACGGCCGGGCCTTCTTCGAGGCGCTCCGGACGTGCAACAAGCCGGTGCTGGTCCAGAAGGCGGGAACGACCGATGCCGGCACCCGGGCCGCCTTCAGCCACACGGCGTCCCTGGCGGCGAACGACGCGGTGCTGTCGGCCGCCATCCGCCAGGCCGGCGCGCTCCGGGTCCACGACACGGACGAGATGGTCACGCTGGTGAAGGGGTTCCTGATGCCGCCGGTCCGGGGCGACCGGGTCGCGATCATCTCCCGGTCCGGCGGCCACGCGGTGATCGGGGCGGACTGCGCGGCCCGGGAGGGTCTGACCCTTCCTTCGCTGCCCCCGGACTTCCTCGAGGAGGTCACCCGGGTCCATTCCTCGTCGGTGATCCGGCCAAGGAATCCCCTGGACCTGGGGGACCTGTTCCAGTTCGACCTCTACGCCCACCTGATGGAGGCCGCCGCGGCCCACCCGGAGTTCGACGCGGTGGTGATGGCCCACACCTACGTCGCGGACGCCCGGCGGCACCAGTCCCGCCGCCTGATCCCCGCCGCCGAGGAGATCGTCCGGAAGTACCAGAAGCCGGTCTTCCTGGTCCTGGTCACCGACGGCCAGGAGATCGCCTACCTGAAGAAGAAGCACGACTTCCCGATCTTCACGTCGGTGGAACAGGCCTTCGCGGCCCTGGGGGCGTCCCGGCGCTCGGTGCGACGCAAGGACCGCCGGGCCTCGAACGGCCACTGGCATCCCTCTCCCGCGCTGGCGGAAGCGGCCCGGGACCTGTCCTCCCGGGCCCGGAACGGCCAGACCCGCCTGCTGGCCGAGGGATTCGATCTGCTGTCCCGGGCGGGGGTCCCCGTGCCCCGCGGCCGGCTGGTCCGCAGTGCCCCGGAGATCGGGGAGGTCTCCTGGTTCCCGGTGGCGGCGAAGGTGATCAGCGCCCGGGCGGTCCACAAGAGCGACGTGGGCGGGGTCCGCCTGAACCTCCGGAACCGGGAGGAACTGGCAGCGACCTTCAAGGACTTCGAGGATCGGTTCGGCCCCTTCGGGGAGGCGGAGGGCGTCCTGGTGCAGGAGATGGCCGGGCCGGGAGTGGACGTGCTGGTGGGCGGGGTCCGGGATCCCCTGTTCGGGCCCCTGGTGATGGTCGGCATGGGGGGCGTGCTGGTGGAGGTCCTCCGGGACACGAGCCTGCGGCTGGCCCCGGTGACCGAGGCCGAGGCCCGGGAGATGATCTCGGACCTCCAGGGAAAGACGGTGCTGGAGGGCGTCCGGGGACAGCCTCCGGCGGACCGGGAGGCCCTGGTGCGGGTGATCCAGCACGTCGGCGGCCTGCTGCACGAGTGCCCCGAGATCCGGGAGATCGACATCAACCCCCTGCGGGTCCACCCCGAGGGCCAGGGAGCCACGGCCCTGGACGTGCGGATCTCCCTGGACCCGGTCCTGCCGATCTCCCCCTCGTGATAGGCTTCCATCCGATCCCCATCCGGGAGCGGCGGGAATGGACCGGGAAGACGCACGACGGGAACTGGCCCGGCTGCGGGCGGAGATCGAGCGGCACAACGATCTGTACTACGTCCGGGACGCCCCGGAGATCACCGACGCGGAATACGACCGGCTCTTCCGGCAACT
>JAGOKF010000109.1 GCA_017994695.1 Myxococcota bacterium
ACCTCGGCCCGGGTCCCGGAGTTCGGCCGCCACCCGGCCGGGAAGGTCCGGGCCTTCTTCGTGAAGCACCAGGATCGGATCCTGTTCGGATCGGACCTGGTGGTGGACCTCAACGGGGCGCTGCAACTGGGGTCGGTGTCCCGGAAGGATCCCTCCATCGAGGACGCGGTGGTCTTCTTCGAGCGGCACTGGCGGTATTTCGAGACCACCGATCGGCAGATCGACCACCCGACCCCGATCCAGGGACGGTGGAAGGTCGATGCCGTCGGCCTGCCGCCGGACGTGCTCCGGAAACTCTATGTGGGCAACGCGGAACGCCTGATCTGGCAGGCCCACCCGCTCCCGCCGGAGGTCCCCCCCGGAGGGTTCATCCCGTAGCCCATGGTGGCTTCGCTCCGGCCGGATTCACCGGATCCCGTCCCGGGACCGGGTGGCGGAGAAGCCCAGGATCCGGATGATCGTGAAGAACACCGAGACGGCGGTGGCCGCCATCAGCAGCCCCAGGGTCCAGAACGCCTGCCGGTTGGCCTCGATCCGTCGATCCTCGCCCTTCAGGGACCGCTCGGCCACCATCACGGCCAGGACCTGGCCCTCCGGCGTCTCCTGGTGGCAGGTCCGGCAGGCCGGCCGGTTGAAGATGGGCCTCAGGACCACGAGCCGGGGATCCCGTCCGGGGGCGTGGCTCTCGGACACCACCACCTGCCGCTGTCGCACGGCGCGCTGCCACTCGTCGGGGGTCACCTCCTCGGGGATCCCGCCCGATGGGGAAGCGGCGGGTTCCTCCAGGAAACCGGCCGGCGTGCCGTCGGTTCGCAGCACCTCCAGCCGGGAGACTCCCGGCGCATGGCCGATGCGGGGGATCAGTTCCCGGGCCAGGGCCGGCTGTCCCTGAAGCATCGCGATCTGCAGTGCGTGTTCCAGGGCCTCGGTGTGATCCAGCAGGGCGGCCCGCCCGATCCGGGCCAGTTCCTGCTGGTGGCGCTGGGTGCTGATCACCAGCATCGACCCGAACAGGGACACGGTGATCAGGATGGCCGACAGGAGCACCGCGGCCCAGGTCCAGGTCTCCCGGCGGCGCTCCAGGCGCCTCACCCAGCGTTCCCGGAAGGACCAGGGCCGCACCGAGACGGGCTGTCCGTCGAGCCAGTGCTCCAGGTCCTCCGCCAGGGCCAGGGCGCTGGGGTAGCGGCGGGCCGGGTTCCTCTCCATCGCCTTCTGGCAGACGGCCTTCAGGTCCCGGGGGACCGGTCGGTCGGGACGCCCTGCGGCGACGATCTCCGGGTCCGGCGGGTCCTTGCGGATCACGTCCATCAGCACCGCGAGGGCGTTGGGCCCCGAAAAGGGGGGCTGGCCCGCCAGCAGGTGGTAGAGGGTCGCCCCCAGGGAGTAGATGTCCGCGGGGGGGCCGATCTCCCGGCGATCCCCCCGGACCTGCTCCGGAGACATGTACCAGGGGGTGCCGATGGGCTGTCCCTGGAGGCTCTGAGCCCGGCCCTGGTCCGCCGAGATCGCCAGGCCGAAGTCCCCGATGTGGGGGCGACCCTCCCGGTCCAGGAGGATGTTGTCGGGCTTCAGGTCCCGGTGCACGATGCCGTGCAGGTGGGCGTGGTGGATCGCCCGGGCCGTTTCGGCCAGCACCCGGACCCCCTGCCGCAGGGCGGCCTCGCCGCCTTGTCGCAACAGCGACGACAGGGAACCCCCCTCCAGGAACTCCATCACCAGGTAGGGCTGGCCCCGGTCCTCCCCGGCGTCGAAGACCCGCACGATCGAGGGATGGTCCAGGCGGGCCGCCAGCACGGCCTCGTTCTGGAACCGCCGGAGTTCGGTCGCCGAGGCCACCGATCCCCCGCCGAGGGTCTTCACGGCACAGATCCTCCCCAGGCGCAGGGCCCAGGCCCGGTACACGACCCCCGCCGATCCCCGGCCCACCTCCTCCAGCAGGTCGTAGTCCCAGAGGGGTCGGATCACCGCGCGGAAGGGATGGGGCGCCTGGATCACGAGGCGGGGGTCCACTTCGCCGCCGGTCCAGGGCTGGCCCGAGGCGGTGCGGACGTGCCCGTCGGGATAGCGGACCAGAAAGCCCGGAGCGGTGTCGGGGGGAAGGATGGCCCCGGTCGTGCCGCAGACGGGGCAGGGCAATCCGGGGTCCGGTCGGGTTCCACCGCACCGGGGGCATTGCATCCGGGTTCTCCAGGGACGGTGCCGGAAGAGATGATACCGAACCGGCCCGGGACGGAAAGAAGGCGGATGGACAGGCCTAGCCAGAAGAACGGGAACCGGCTAGGAAAGAGATTCTGGCGAATCGCGGGAGGAGCCTTCGATGTCCTGGAGGTCCTGGGGGCTGTGGATGGGGTGGGGCGGCGCGGTGCTGGCCGCCGGCCTGCTGCTGGCATGGTGGCCGGACGGTCGCCGGTGGGTGGCCGCCGCCCTGGTCGGGACGGCCGTCGGCGTGGGGGCCTCCAGAGTCTGGTACGTCCGCTGGTGGAGGCGGCTCCGGGATGGGCTGGAGCCCATCTGGCAGCGGTTGCGGGACCTGGGCGTTCCCCTGCCGGAGGACCCGGTCCAGAGCCCTGGGGAGATCCGGGCCCGGCTGCAGCGGGTGGGGGACTTCCTCACCAGCACGGTGACCCGGATGCGGGCCGAGAGCCGACTGGTCCGTTCGATCCTGGAGGCGATGCGGGAAGGGGTGATGGCGGTGGACCGGGACGGCCGGATCGTGCTGGTCAACTCGGGGATGCAGCGCCTCGGGGGCTTTTCCGGGAGCGCCCTGGGGATGGCTCCCGGGGAGGTGCTGGGGGCCTCCGAACTGGTGGAGGCCATCGAGGCCGCCCTGGGGGGGACGCCCCAGAGCCGGGAAGTGGCGACGGGGGGAACGAGCCCCCGGGTGCTGATGGCCAACGCGTCCCCCCTGGCCGATGGCGAGGGGGCGCTGCTGGTGGTCCACGACACCACCGAGACCCACCGGATCCACCAGGTCCGGCGGGACTTCGTGGCGAACGTCAGCCACGAGCTTCGCAATCCCCTGGCCACGATCCAGGGAGCGGTGGAGACGCTCCAGGGGATCTGGGAGGACCGGGAGGTTTCCGAGGACGAGCAGCGCCTGCTGGACTCGGTGGCCCGGCAGACCGCCCGGATGTCGGCCCTGGTGCGGGATCTCCTGGGCCTGGCCCGCCTGGAGAGCGGCCAGGAGACGCTTCGCAGCACCGTGGTGGAACTGGGGGAGTTCCTGTCGTCCTTGCTGGCGGTCTTCCAGGAACGGGCCGAGCGGAAGGGCGTCGTCCTGCAGTGGGACCTGGAGAAGGGGGGACCGCTGTCCTGCCTCGTCGATCCCTCGGCTCTGCACACGGTGCTGGGGAACCTGGTGGACAACGCCATCCGGTACTCCCGTCCCGGGGACCGGGTGCACGTGGTCGCCTCGGCCGGGGCCCCCGGGGAGGTCTGCCTCGAGGTGCGGGACACGGGTCCCGGGATCGGAGAGGCCCACCTTCCCAGGATCTTCGAGCGGTTCTACCGGGTCGATCCGGGCCGGTCCCGGGAGGAGGGAGGCACGGGACTGGGGCTGGCGCTGGTGAAGCACCTGGTCGCGGCGATGGGCGGGCAGGTCGCGGTGCAGTCCACCCCGGGCCAGGGAACCGTCTTCTCGGTGCGGCTGCCGGCGGGGTCCCCGGGGTCCTGATCCCCTCTCGGGGGAACCGCGCCATCGTTCCCGCTCGCCCCGGGCGGGGGTCGCGTCCTTCCTTCCGGTCCGCCATGCCGGAGGGACGACGTCCCGTTGCCTGGGAAGGACGGTTGATCGTACCCTCGCAGGCGATCCTCCAGGGGGTCCTTCGGCGATGGAAGCGGGCGTGGACCGGAAGCCTTCCCGGTGGCAGGGCATCGCACAGGTCGGCCTGGCGGGCACCACGGCGGTGCTGACGGTGGTCCTCTGCGATCTCGCCCTGGGGATGCTGGCCCCTCCCGTGCGACTCCGGGAGGTGGACGACGCGCTGGACGAGATGCGGGAGACCCGTCCCACGGTGCTGGTGGTGGGGTCCAGCCATGCCCGGTCCTTCGTCCCCGTCGCAAGGGAACTGGAGGACCTCTCGGGAGGCCGGCAGCGGATGCTGGCGGTGCCGGTGGAGTGGGGCAAGTGGACCTCCTACGAGTGGGTGATCCGCCACCGGATCTGGCCCGAACTGGACCGGCAGGGCCCGGCGGAGAGTGATCCGGACGGCCCCCGGTGGATGCTTCTGGTGACCGAGTGGTGGGACTCGACGGCCCTGGACCCGGGCACCGGCCGGATCGACATGAACCTGCCGGCCCGGTCCTGGACCTGGGCCCATTTCCTTCGGGACCTCGCCCGGAACGGGCTGACCCCCTACAACCAGAACTTCCTCCAGAAGGTCTGGCGGGAATGGTGGCGCGGGTCGGCCCTGGTGCAGGACCGGGGGTTCCAGCGGATTCCCGAGGCGGTGAAGGAGCGGATCCGGGGCCCCGAGACGGCTCGCAAGGAGGCCAGCCGCCAGCGGCGCCTGGCCGGCTGGCGGACGATGGTCGAGGAGGGGGAGGCCGCCCTCTTCGATCCGGGCCAGGAGGCGGCCTTCGACCGCATCGTGGAGGAGGTCCGGTCCCGGGGAATCCGCCTGGGCGTGATCCTCTATCCTCGGATGCCCGGGACGCTGACCGACCGGGCCCGGCAGGGGACCCTCCGCGTCTTCGCCCGGCGGATGGAGGAGCGGTGCCGCCGGATGGGCATCCCGTTCTGGGACCACACCACCGATGCCCCGCTGACGGACGAGGACTTCGCGGAGGACTTCGACCACATCCTTCCCGAGGGCAACCGGCGCCTGGCGCACTTCCTGCTCCAGGGCAGCCTTCGGTGGCTCTGGGACCCGGCGACCCCGGTTCCGCAGCAGGAGGCCCCATGAGTCTGGCCGGGCTGGAGATGGTCTTCTTCCTGCCGGCGGTGCTGCTGCTTCACTGGGCGGGGCCCCGGCACCGGCACTGGCAGAACGGGGTGCTGGCGGCGGCTTCAGCCCTGTTCTACTTCACCTGGAGTCCCCGGCTGCTATGGCTGCTGGCGGTCGCCATCGGGATCTCCTTCGGGGCCGGGTGGTGGCTGAACTCGCTGCCCCTGGAGGGACTGTCGGGCCCGGAGGCCGATTCCCGGCGCCGGAACAGACGCCTCATCGCCACCGGGGCGGTGCTGGCGGAGGTGGCGATCCTGGGGGTCTTCAAGTACGCGGGCTTCTTCACGAACTCCCTCTCCTCGGTCCTCGACGCCCTGGGCATTCCCGTCTCCTGGCCGGTGCTGCACCTGGCTCTGCCCCTGGGGATTTCCTACACGACGCTGATCCAGGTCGGCTACCTGCTGGAGGTGTACTGGGAGCGCACGCCGGCCTGCCGGGACCCCCTGGCCTACGGGGTCTTCGTCGCCTTCTTCCCCCAGTTGATCGCCGGGCCCATCGCCCGGGCCCGGGAGCAGTTGCCGCAGTATCAGGAAGCCCGGCGGCCGACCTCCGACGCCGTCGCGGCCGGGAGCCGCGAGTTCCTCGTCGGGTTCACGCTGAAGGCCTTCGTGGCCGACTGGGCGGCGCCGCACCTGGTGGACCCGGTCTTCCAGTCCCCCCTGTCCTTCGGGGCCGGGGCCGCCTGGGCCGGCCTCCTGGGCTACGCGGTGCAACTGTTCGGGGATTTCGCGGGCTACAGTCTGATGGCCCTGGGGGTGGGTCGCCTCTTCGGCATCGTGCTGCCGGTGAACTTCCGCCATCCCTACCTGTCCAAGAGCCTGGCCGAGTTCTGGAGACGCTGGCACATCAGCCTGAACACCTGGCTCTTCGACTACCTCTTCGCCCCGCTGACCACCGGCCGGTCCTGGTTCCGGGGGAAGGCGGGGCCGGCCTTCCTGCTGGTCTTCCTGGTGTCGGGACTCTGGCACGGGCCGACCTGGACCTACGTCCTCTGGGGGGGGCTCCACGGGATCGCCCTGTGGGTCCACCATGCCTGGGACGAGACCTTCAAGGGCCTCTGCCGCCGGGATCGGGCCTGGGTGGCCCGGCGACGTTCCCGGCCCTACCTGCTGGCTTCCTTCGCCCTGACCCAGGTCTTCTTCCTGTTCACGCTGATCCCGTTCCGGGCTCCGGACCTCGGGGTCGCCGGGGACCTGGTCCGGGCCATGGCCGGCGGAGGCGCCGGCGGGGCCCTGCCCGACGGGCTGGGGTTCCAGGGAGCGGCCGCGCTGGCCTTCTTCCTGGCGTACCATGCCGCCGAGTTCCGTCCGGGGCAGTGGGCCATCGGGCGTTTCGATCGCCTCCCCGCGCCGGTCCGGGGGATCGCCTACGGCCTCTGGGTGGTGTTCCTGGCGATCTACGTGCCGCTGGGGGCCGCGACGTTCATCTACGGGCAGTTCTGAGGGAATTCACGGGGAGGGGGACATGGACCGGACCGAGTTGCGGCGACGGATCATCGACTGGCTGGACGACCAGTACCACTTCGGGGAGGCCGAGCAGAAGATCGGGGGGGACGACGCCTCCTTCCTGGACCGGGGCATCCTGGACTCCCTCGGGTTCGTGGCGCTGATCGTCTGGCTCGAGGACCTCTTGCACCTGACCATCGATCGCAAGAACATCAACCGGGAGAACTTCGACAGCATGAACAAGATCCTGGACTACGTGGAGCAGCGCCTCTCCGAGGGGCAGGCATGACCGATGGGACCGTGATCCACCGGCCGGACCCCCGCCGGGCGGAGGCCTCACGGATGGCCTCCTTCCAGCGTCTCTGCGAGGAGCGGACCGGGCGGCGC
The DNA here is from genome assembly GCA_017994695.1 of Myxococcota bacterium. Lineage (GTDB taxonomy): Bacteria > Myxococcota_A > UBA9042 > DTJE01 > DTJE01 > JAGOKF01. The sequence continues at coordinate 6,782 of JAGOKF010000109.1, forward strand.
TTCGCTTCCTGGCCCGAATTCCATCGCTGGTCGGTGGAATGCTTCCGGGACTTCTGGCGCCTGTTCCTGGAATGGGCGGACCCGGCCGTCGAGGGGGATCGGCACCCCGTCTGCCAGGGGGACGACATCGAGACCGCCGCCTTCTTCCCCGGCCTGCGCCTGAACCATGCCTGGAACCTGCTGCGGCCCCTGCCGGGCCAGGAGGAGGCGACGGCCCTGGTCGCCCGGGACGAGACGGGCCGGCGGGTCGATTGGACCCGTCGCCACCTGCGGGAACGGGTCGCCGAGGTCGCCCTGGCGCTCCGGGCCCGGGGCATCGGCCCCGGAGACCGGGTGGTGGCCATCGCCCGGAACGACGAGGCGGCAGTGCTGGCCAGCCTGGCGGCGACAGCCCTGGGAGCGGTCTGGTCCTCCATCGGCCCGGACCAGGGACTGGACGCGGTGCTGTCCCGGTTCCGGCAACTGGACCCGGTGGCCCTCTTCGCCGCGGGGCACCGCTTCTACCAGGGCCAGCGGATCGACCTGCTGCCCCTGCTTCGCGAGGTGGTCCCCGCCCTGCCGACGCTGCGGGCGGTCCTGTCGCTGGACGATTCGGACCTGGGAGGCCTGGCCGCGGGCCGCCTGTCGGACCTGGGCCAGGGGGTCGATGGCGGCTCCTTCGACTGGCCCCTCTTCCCGTTCTCCCATCCCCTGTACGTGATGTTCAGCAGCGGCACCACCGGAGCCCCGAAGTGCATCGTCCACGGGGCCGGGGGATCGCTGCTGGAACACCTGAAGGAGCACCGGCTCCACTCGGACATGGGACCCGGGGACCGGCTCCTGTTCACCACCAGCGCCGGCTGGATGATGTGGAACTGGCAGGTCTCGGCCCTGGCCTCCGGGACGACCGTGATCGCCTACGACGGGTCTCCGACCTGGCCGGGGCCGGACGCCCTCTGGCGGGTCGTCGCCGAGGAAGGCGTCACCGTCTTCGGGACCAGCCCGGCCTTCCTCCAGTTCTGCCGCGAGTCGGGCCTGGAACCGGGCCGGACCCTGGACCTGTCGGCGCTGCGGGCGATCCAGTCCACGGGGTCCGTGCTCCACGGCGACCTCTACCCCTGGGTCCGGGAGGCCGTGGGGGATCTCCCGCTCCAGTCGATCTCCGGCGGCACCGACATCCTCGGGTGCTTCGTGCTGGGAAACCCCATGCTGCCGGTGGTGGAGGGACGCAGCCAGTGCGTGAGCCTGGCCATGGACGTCCGGTCCCTGAAGCCCGAAGGGGCCCCCGAGGACGGGGTCGGGGAACTGGTCTGCGGGAACCCCTTTCCCTCGCGACCGGTGGGGTTCCACGGGGATCCGGGCGGCGCCCGGTTCCACGCCGCCTATTTTGCCCAGAATCCCGGGTGGTGGACCCACGGGGACTTCCTCCGCCTGTTCCCCGACGGCAGCGCGGCGGTGCTGGGCCGCAGCGACGGCGTGATGAACATCCGGGGCGTCCGGATCGGCCCGGCGGAGATCTACGGGATCCTGAGGGATTTCCAGGAGATCCGCCAGGCGATGGCCCTGGAGCAGCAGGCCCCCGAGGAACCGGGGGGCACCCGCCTGGTGCTGCTGGTCCAGATGCAGCCGGACCGGGATCTGGACCGGCCCCTGGTGCTGCGCATCAAGCGGGAATTGAGCCGGCGGGCCTCCCGGGTCCACGTGCCGGCGGCGGTGGTGGCCGTGCCGGACCTCCCGGTCACCCACAACGGGAAGGTGTCGGAGAAGGCGGCCCGGGAGGCCATTCACGGGCGGCAGCCGGCGAACCTCCAGGCCCTCCGGAACCCCGGGTGCCTGGAACTGCTGCGCCATCACCCCGAACTGGGGGGGCGCTTTCCCCAGGCGTCGGGGGACGCCGGGGCACAGGGGACCCATGGAGATCGATCGCGCCGGTGACCCGGGGGCGTCCGCGGAGGACCTCCGGAAGGCCCTGGAGGAGACCCGGGCCGAGCTGCGGGAGGCCCTGCGGGTCAAGAGCGAGTTCCTGGCGGTCATCAGCCACGAGATCCGGACCCCCCTGAACGCCATTGTCGGGATGACCCGCCTGACCCTGGACACCCCCCTGACCGACGAGCAGCGGGAGAACCTGACGGTGGTCCAGGAGGCCACCGAGGACCTCCTGCGCCTGGTCAACGACGTGCTGGACATGTCCTGGAGCGAGTGGGGCCGCGGGGAACTGCAGGAGATTCCCTTCGACCTCCGGGTCGCGGTGGACCGGGCCCTGGACACGGTGGTCTTCCGGGCCCAGGAGAAGGGCCTGGAACTGATCTGCCTGATCGATGCGGAGGTCCCGGGGCGCCTGGTGGGGGACCCGGGGCGGATCCGGCAGGTGCTGGTGAACCTGCTGTCCAACGCCGTGAAGTTCACCGAGCGGGGGGAGGTGGCACTGGAGGTCCGCCAGGACCCCTCGGTGGCCCGGAGTCCCGACGAGGTGGGACTGCACATCGCCGTGGTGGACACCGGGATCGGCATCCCCCAGGAGCAGATCGCCCGCATCTTCGAGCCCTTCACCCAGGGGGACGGGTCGATCCGGCGCCGCTACGGCGGGACGGGGCTGGGTCTCTCGATCTGCCGGACCCTGGTGGAGCGGATGGGGGGGCGGCTGGAGGTGGAGTCCCGGCCGGGCCACGGGAGCACCTTCCACTGCCGGATTCCGCTTCGCCGACAGGCCGGGACGCAGGCCTCGGCGGCCAACCAGACGGACCTCCGGGGCATGCGGGTGCTGGTGGCCGACGACACCCCGAGCAACCAGTACGTGCTGAGCCGGATGCTGGCCCAGTGGGGCTGCCGTCCCGAGGCCGTGACCGGCGGGGAGCAGGCGCTCGAGGCGCTGGTCCGGGCCCGACGGGAAGGGAACCCGTTCCGGCTGCTGTTGCTGGACATGATGATGGAGCCGTGGGACGGCGAGGAGACCGCCCGGCGGATCAAGAACCACCCGGAGGTGCAGGAGACCTCGATCCTGGTGCTGACCTCCCTGGGACGCCGGGGAGACGCCCGCCGGCTGCAGCAGCTGGGCGTGGAGGGCTACCTGTTGAAGCCCGTCAAGCAGACCCAGCTGCTGGACGCCATCCGGCAGATCGTGGACCCCTCCAACGGCCGGCAACGCCCGATGGTGACCCGGCACACCGTGGAGGAGCGGAGTTTCGAGGGCGTCCAGGTGCTGCTGGTCGAGGACCAGCCCCTGAACCAGAAGGTGGCCATCCGGTACCTCCAGCGCCGGGGCATCCGGGTCGTCACGGCGGACAGCGGGGCCGCGGCGCTGGCGGCCCTGCGGGACCACCGGGTGGACCTGGTGCTGATGGATCTCCAGATGCCGGGGATGGACGGTCTCGAGACGACGCGGCGCATCCGGGAGGCCGAGCGGCAGGAGGGCCGGCCGAGGCTGCCGGTCCTGGCCATGACCGCCCACGTCCTCCCGGGGGACCGGGAGCGGTGCCTCGAGGCGGGGATGGACGACTACCTGACCAAGCCGCTGGACAAGGAGGTCTTCTTCCAGGTCCTGGGCCAGTGGCTGCCGATCCCGGGGGAGGGGGAGTCCGTCCGGGGATCCCGGGACAGCCTCTCGGGGGAGTTGCAGGCGGTCTGGGACCGCCACGGCGAGGACCCGGCCTTCTTCCGGGAACTGGCCACCCTGTTCCTGGAGGACACGCCCAGGAACCTCCAGGCCATGCAGCGGGCCCTGGACCGCCCGGACCCGGACCAGGCGATGCGGCTGGCCCACGCCCTGAAGGGGACGACCCGGACCTTCGGCCTGGAGAGCCTCGCGATGCTGTTCCTGCGGATCGAGTGGGCCTGCAGGGAGCGGAGGTTCCTGGAGGCCCGGGAGGCCCTGGCCCGGGCCCAGGCTCAGTACGACCGGGTGGAGCGGTCGCTCCAGGTCTTCCTGGAACGCCCGGGGGGAGGGGGATGATGCGGGTGCTGGTGGTGGACGACGACCGCCTGACCCGGCGGATGCTGGAGCGGTACCTGACCGACCTGGGCTACGAGGTGGTCACGGCGAAGGACGGGGCCGAGGCGCTGCGGATCCTGGAGACCCGGCGCATTCCCATCGTGTTGACCGACTGGGAGATGCCGGGGATGAGCGGGCTGGACCTGGTCCGCAGGATCCGGGAGGACCCCGAGGCCCCCTTCCGGTACCTGATCTTCCTGACCGTCCGGGAATCCCGGGAGGACCTGGTCGAGGGGATCGAGGCCGGGGCGGACGACTACGTCCGCAAGCCCTTCGACCGGTCCGAACTGGCCGTGCGGGTCCGGGCGGGGGAGCGGATCGTGCGCCTCCAGGAACGCCTGGAACGCCTGGCGGACACCGACTCCCTGACCGACACGCTGAACCGCCGGGGCCTCGAGCGATGGGTCCGGGAGCAGGAGGAGGGTCGGATCCGGGAGGGCCAGCGGATGGCCTTCGTGATGGTGGACCTGGACCACTTCAAGAGCATCAACGACCTCTTCAGCCACGCCACCGGGGACCACTTCCTCTGCCAGGCCGCCCGGTGCCTGGTGGACCACTTCCCGCCGGGGGCCCGGGTGGCCCGCATGGGAGGCGAGGAGTTCCTGGCCATCTTCCCCGTGGGTCGGGCCGAGGAGGCGATCCAGGC
>JAGOKF010000156.1 GCA_017994695.1 Myxococcota bacterium
CAAGAAAACGTCCGCCCCCCTCCCTCCACATACCTGCGAATTTGCGATTCCCCCGCCTCGTCCACGCCCACCGCCCCACTACTGGGACCCGTTGCTCCAACTCCCCATCACTTCCGGCCAGGGCTGGCCGGCCTGGACAGATGCTCCCTGCCGGTGGAAAATCGACCCATCACTCGTGATCCAGGGAGGCATCATGGCGACGATCCAGTGCGAGGCCAGCGGGTGCAAGAACACGGACCGGAGCGGCAAGATCTTCTTCCAGTGCGACCACTGCCGCCGCTGGTGGTGCAGTTCCCACGCCCACGAGGGCAAGCGGTGCCCCGGATGCGGCAAGGGGTTCCTGCACCGCTGACGAGGCCGGGAAGGGGCGGATTCCCGGCGCGGGGATGCCGGGTGTCCGACGGAGCGGCGACGTGCCGCGACCGGAGCGATTCGGGAGCGGGATGAACGGGGAAGGGGGGGCCATGCGACTGCACTGGATGACGATGGGACTGGTGGCCATCGGGGTCGCCTGCACCTCGGGGACCGGGGAGGCGGGGCCGGCGTCGTCGATGCAGGTGACGTCGCCGGCCTTCGCGGCCAACGGTCCCATTCCCCCCCGCTTCACCTGCGAAGGGGAGGATGTCTCTCCGGCCCTGAACTGGACCGGGGTGCCTGCGGGAGCCAGGTCCCTGGTCCTGATCGTGGATGACCCGGACGCGCCGGACCCCGCGGCTCCGACCCGGACCTGGGTCCACTGGGTCCTCTACAACCTGCCGCCGGACGCCGCGGGCCTGCCCGAGGCGGTGCGTTCCGCGACGGACCTGCCCTCGGGCACCGCCGAGGGGCTCAACGACTGGAACCGGGTCGGCTGGGGAGGCCCCTGTCCTCCCGTGGGGCGGCACCGCTACCATTTCCGCCTGTTCGCCCTGGACCGGCTGCTGCCCGACCTCCGGACGCCGAGCCGGGCCCAGCTGGACCAGGCGATGCAGGGACACGTGATGGCCCAGGCGGTGCTGGTCGGCACCTACCAGAAGCAGAAGCCCTGATTCCCTGACGGTGCCCTGTGAGCCGGTTCCTTCCGGGAGCGCCAGAAGGCAAGCGGTCCGGTCCTGGGCCCTGGAGGAAGCAGACGCCGCATTCGCAGCGACCACGGCCCATGATGTCGCCAAAGGACCAGAAGCACTTGGTCCCGTCGGCGAGCGGGCCGTCGGTATCGCGGCAGGAGCAGACATCCGCGCTTCCTCCGAGGCACCCGGCGCAATGGAAGAGGAAACGAGTCCAACAGGTGTGATTCGGACGGGTGATTTCGGACATCGAACAGGAACGTTCGCAGGGGCCGAGGAACTCCATCCGGGCGAAGGTCCGGGGCGCGAAGCCATCGACGAACCACCTGCTGGCCCGGACGCGAAGCTGCGTGTCGCGGATCTCGTCCCGGATGCAGAGGATGGTGGAGCCTTCCTGGCGGTTCGCCAGGTCATGACGGAGTTGGGTCAGGGCGTTGTCGAATCCGACGGCCGGGGCGACGGCCCCCTGCCTGGTGCCTTTTCGCCCGGTGCGATGCGACGCCCTACTGCACGAGAGGCCCGATGGCCGACGACAACCGGGTCTGTGGCTGGAGGGGGTAGGTCCAGCAGGCCGGGACGGTCATCCTGGCCGGTCCCGTGGGCACGCAGAAGACGCACCTCGCCATCGCGCTCGGCGTCGAGGCGTACCGCAGGCGCCGTCGCGTGCTCTTCGTGCGCACCGCCGACCTGGTGCGGGACCCGCTGGAGGCCCGGGAGCCAGCTCGGACGCCTGCAGAAGCGACTGTTGAAGCAGGACCGCCTGATCGTCGACGAGCTCGGCTTCGCCCCCTTCGACGGCGCCGGCGGCGAGATGCTCTTCCACGTCCTCTCCGAGGGCTACGAGCGCCGGGCCTCGCTCGTCACGACCCATCTCGCCTTCAGCGAGTGGCCCCGCGTCTTCGGCAACGACGAGAAGCTGGCAGCCGCCCTGCTGGACGGGCTCGCTCATCATGCCGAGGCCCTCGTCACCCCCGGGGGCCCATCCCTCGTCCATGGAGCAGTCGATGCTGCGAACTGGGGGTGCAGTCCCTGTCACTCTACCCAGCGGCGACCACGTTCCGTTGGCTGCCCTGGATCCGTTTCTGTTGGTCGGAACCAGGAGGAAGACGCTTTGGAGCCACATCCATCGCGCCGATGGCAAATGGTCGATACGTAGCAGGATCGGACAAGCGGGCTCCAGGGGAGCCGGTAGCCTGAAGTTCCAAAGGAGGCGGATCTCCGAAGTCCGGACATGAATCGCGAATTCGGGACGTCGGAACCATGGAAGGAGGGTCTAGGGAGGTCACTCCCGAACCGCGCCCCGGTCGATTCCTCCCGTCGGCCCGGGAGCGTTTCGGTGAACGACCGCCACGGGCCGTTCCCTCGTCCGGGGTGTCAATTGCCACGAGGAAGGGACCACCCGATTGCCACGAATTAGGGACCACCCCCGCGGTCCCTTGTCCGCCGTGCCCCGGAGGGGGAGGTGGACGGGCGTAGCCCGGACACCGGACCCGTAGGG
>JAGOKF010000110.1 GCA_017994695.1 Myxococcota bacterium
CGCCCAGTTGAAGGAATTCGACTCCGCCGAGTTCCGCCAGCGGATCGACCGGGAGCGCATCGAAGCCGCCCAGCGACGCCCGGAATACGCCCGGATGCTCCCCCGGGAGGAGGAACTCCCGGACCTGATCACCACCATCAAGGCCGACGCCGATGCTGCGGGCCTGGTGGTGACCCGGTTCGACCCGTCCCAGGTCGGCCAGAAGGCGGATCCCGGTCTGGGATACCGTGAAATCCCGTTCCGCCTGGAACTGGTGGGCACCTATGGCCAGATCCTCCAGTTCCTCCAGGCCCTGGCCCAGCCCTCCAAGCGGCTCATCAATGCCAAGGACATGAACCTGTCCGTGATCCCGCCCTCCTCGGCGTCCGCGTCGGCGGGCGACGTCGGCCTGCTCCGGACCCTCAACGAAAAGGAGCGCACCCGGGGCCTGAACCCGACGGAGCGTTACGCCCGGACGGTCCTCCTGTTCCAGCAGCAGGCGGAGGCCTCGCTGCTGAAGGCGGAGATGACCGCCTCCGCGTACGTGTACACCGGCGCCGGCGGGGCGCCCCAGGCCCCCGGAGGTCCGCGATGAGGGACATGGTCATCCTTCTCGTCGCACTGGTCGCGCTGGTGGCATGCGAGGCTCCCCCCAAGGACATCTACGCCACCGACCGGAACCTGGCCGCCCAGAGGGAGACCCCGCCCCCGCCTCCGGAGCCGCCTCCCGAGGGCAATCCCCGGTTCCAGGTCCTGAAGCCCTTCTTCCGGGAATACCTGAAGAGGCCGAGCGAGGCCATCCCCAACGTGTTCCAGAACCACCTGGGGGATTTCACGCCCCTCCCCGACCTGGAGGTCTCCTCCGAGTCCGAGACCTCGGAGGAACCGAGGACTCCCCTGGAGTACTACGACGTGGACTCCTACCGGCTGGTCCTGATCATGAGCGGGACCGCGCAGCCCAAGGCGCTCCTGGTGGATCCCCAGGAGAAGTCGTACATCGTGCAGGTCGGGACCCGCGTGGGCAACCGCCAGGGCAAGGTGGTGCTGATCACCTCCACGGAACTGCGCATCGAGGAACCGGGAAGACCCCTGGTGGTGAAGGCCCTCGAGTCCCCGCTGACGGACCTGGAAAGGGAACTCCAGGCGGTCCAGGAATACTAGCCCCGTCCCTGCGGTTCCTTCCGCGTCATTTCGGCAGCGGTCCCCGGACCGGGCGTCGAGCCCCTCTTCCGCCGCATCGACAGGCCGAAGGCTTCGTCCTAGAATCGCTCCGACGACCCGATTCCGAGGGGAGCGATGCCCGACAGGAAGGACCCGGACGACGTGGTGGACCTGGACGAGGGAACCCGGATCGACGAATCCCTGCTGTCTTCTGCGGAACCAAAGGCCCCCCAGCCGGTGGCCCTGGACGGAGACTCCGAGGCGACCCGCTTCGTGGCGCCGAGCCCTTCCCCGGCCGAACCGGAGGGCAGCGAGCGCACGGTCCTGATCGAGTCTCCCTTCGCCCGGCCCGGAGCCGCCGAGCCCCCTCCTCCGCCCCCTCCGCGGGCCCGCATCGAGATCCGGAGCGGTCCGGACGCCGGGCGGACCTGGCCCCTGGAGGGCCCTGGACCGTTCCTGGTAGGACGTTCCCTGGACTGCCCGGTGGTGCTCAACGACCCCACGGCGTCCCGGAAGCATTTCGAGGTCCGTTTCGAAGGCGATGCCTGGCGTCTCCGGGACCTGGGCGCCGGGAACGGGACCGTCGTCCACGGCGTCCGGGTGGACCGGGAGATCCGCCTGGAATCGGGGGCGCTGATCGAGGCGGGACGGACCCAGGTCCTGTTCCATTGCGATTCGCCGTCCCCGGCGATCCCCGAGGCCGTCCCTCCCGACGAGGAAAAGACCCGGATGGTGGAGTCGATGGATGCGATTCCCCTGCCTGGGTCGACGACTCCCGGAAAGATCCCGACGGGGATCGACCGGGCCGCCATCCCGGCCCGCGAACCGGTTCCCGGGCCCTCCGTCCGGGTCACCCGGGCCACTCCGCCGGCCGACGAGGAGGGATCGGAGGCCGGCGGCTTCCCCTGGCTCCCGGTGGCCGGCGGGGCCGTGGTGGCCATCCTCCTGGCCATCGGCATCGCGCAGTTCGGGTTCGGGGTGCGCATCATTCCCCTCGGGGGTCCGCCGGAACCCACGGCCGAGGAGATGCGCCAGGCCGAGGAGGCCCGGCGACAGCAGGCCGTCCAGGAGACCCGGAACGGCATCCGGGAGGCCCTGGCCAACCGCCAGTGGGACCGGGTCGTCCTGCTGGTCCAGCAGGCCCGGCAGGAGTCGCTGGCCATCGAGGACCTGGACCAGACCCTGGCCCTGGCGAGGTCCGAGAAGCGGAACCGGAGCCTGATCGAGGCCGCCCGGGAGGCCCTCGAACAGAATTCCCCCCAGGAGGCCCGGGAACTGCTTTCCCAGGTGCCCGACTCGTCGGTCCAGTACTCCGAGGCCCGGGAACTGATCTCGACCCTGGACCGCCAGGGCATCCAGCAGCGCATCGAGGAGACCCGGGGCCTCCTCCGGTCGGGGCGGAAGGCCGAGGCCCGAAAGGCCTTCCTGGCTCTGCTGACCGAGTTCCCCGAGGACGGGCAGGTGATGGACCTCCGGAAGGAGTTCGTGGCCGCCGGCGTGGCCCTGGACCCGCCGGCAACCCCGGGAGGATCCCCCGAGGTCCGCGCCCCGCAAGCGGCGGATCGCCCGGCCCCCGCGAAGGGGGCGAAGGAGAAGGCCCTGGCCCTGTACCGGCAGGAGAAGTTCCAGGAGGCCGTGGATCTGCTGCGGAGGGGAGGAAAGGGCGGGGTTCCGGACGAGGACGAGGGATTGGCTGTCCAGGTGGAACGGTTCGCCGCGCTGCTGGCCGAGGGACGGGAGGCCGTCCGGACCAAGCGGCTGGACCGGGCGGAATCGGTGTTGCAGCAGGCCCTGCGACTGGACCAGGGCATCGGGGGCGCCTTTGCCCAGGAGATCCGTTCCCTGCTGGGGGCGACCTACCGGGGACGGGCCGCCGCGGCCATCGCCGAGGCGGACTACGTGACCGGTTCGAAGGCCGCCCGGCGAGCCCTGGCCTACAACGCCTCCGACGCGGTGGCCCAGGACATCCTGGACAAGTGCCTGGTCCAGGCCCAGCAGGAATACGAGCAGGCGGTCAAGGACGCCCGTGCCGGTCGGACCGACCAGTCCCGGGCCAGGGCGCAGAAGGTGCTGGACATCGTCCCCAAGGGACATCCCCTGGAGGAGAAGGCGGCCGCGCTGCTGAGGTGACGCCGGCCGAAGGGAGGGCGCGATGGGATGGTGGAAGGACCGGGTCGTCTTCCTGACGGGAGCGTCGTCGGGGATCGGCCTTGCCATGGCGACCCAGATGGCCGCCCAGGGAGCGAAGGTGGGGCTGGCCGCACGCCGGAAGGATCGGCTGGAGCAGGCCGAGCGCACGATCCGGGAACATGGGGGGCAGGCCCTCGCGGTGGAGTGCGACGTGACCAGCGACGAGTCGGTCGCCCGGGCCGTGGCGGAGGTCCGGGCCGCCTTCGGACCCGTCTCGGTGGCCATCGCCAATGCGGGATTCGGCGTGGTGGGCAGGCTGGAACGGCTGGGAATGGACGACTTCCGGAGGCAGTTCGAAACGAACGTCTTCGGGGTCCTGCGGACCGCCTGGGCCTGCCTGGACGACCTGAAGGCCACCCGGGGGTCCCTGGTGCTGGTGGGCAGCGTCGCCGCCTACGTCCCCGGACCGGGGTCCTCCCCCTATGCGGCCAGCAAGGCCGCGGTCCGAAGCCTCGGGGAGTCCCTCTGGGCCGAGATGGCCCCCGAGGGGATCACCGTCACGACGCTGCACCCCGGCTACGTCCGGAGCGAGATCCGCCACGTGGACAACCAGGGCCGCCTGCACCCCGACTCCCGGGATCCGATTCCCTCCTGGCTGGTCGTCCCCACGGACCGGGCCGCCCGGGAGATGGTCCGGGCCATTGCCCGGAGGCGCCGGGAGGTCATCGTGACGGGACACGGGAAGGCCATCGTGGCGCTGTCCCGGCTGGCTCCCTGCCTCGTGGCCCAGGCCATGAAGGGAAGACGCCGGCCCGGTCGCAGGAATCCCCCCGAGGTCTAGCCAGCCATTCCCTGGGGAATCGCCGCCTGTTCCCGGACCGCGGGATCGGATGGCGCCTTCAGAAGAGGGTCGGCTGGCCCCCGGAAGACGGGATCGAATCCCCCTGGTCCAGGTGGAAGAAGGACAGGATCTCCCGTTCCAGCTGGAAGATGCTGCGGCGCAACTCGTGGTCGTCCTGCACCTCGACCAGGCGGACGTGGGGCCTGGGAAGGGCGTAGTCGCGGGAGGTCTCCACCGGGATCGATCGGTCCCGGGCCCCGTGGAGGATCAGCGTGGGGCAGGTCACTTCGGGACAGGGGGGATACATCCGGAGGTCCTCGACGAATCCGAAGTGGACCGGAGTCCGTTTCCCCTCGGCATCGGGAAACGGGAAGGAACCGTCCATCTCCCACCGGTGACGGCCCCCGGGACCGGTGAGCCTGTCCAGGTGTTCTTCCAGGCGGAAGGCCGGGGCCAGCAGCACGAGCCGGTCCACCCGGAAGGGGTTGTAGGCCGCCCAGAGGGCCGCCAGGTAGCCCCCCAGGCTGCTCCCGATGAATCGCCAGGGTTCGTCGCCACAGGATGCGGCATCCAGTCGATCCAGCGCATCCAGCATGTCCGTCACGGTCAGGTGCCGGAAGGAGGGGGCGTTCAGGTCAGGACGCTCCAGGAACACCCCGTGGCGTTCCAGCGCCGCCGCCAGCACGTTTCCCTTGAAGGACTCCGGGGAGGAAGCAAACCCGTGAAGATAGGCGTATCGGAACATCGCCCGCTCCGTCACGAGGCGAGTCTGCGGCGAAACGAGGGCGATCGGCAACCGCAAATGGCGATCGCCGGCATGTTATGCTCCAGTCCCGCCGCCCCGGGGACGGGACGTGCGGAACGACTTTCTGACAGGGAGGCGCCCATGACCATTCGCCTGGATCCCCTCTACCGGGAACACCTGCTGGAGCGGTTCATCCGCTACGTCCGCGTCGATACCCAGGCCGACGAGGCCAGCACCGCCAGCCCGTCGACGGAGAAGCAGAAGAACCTGGCCCGGCTGCTCGAGGCCGAGCTCCGGGAACTCGGGTGCGACGATGCCCGGATGGACGAGTGGGGCTACGTCTTCGCCACCGTGCCCCCGAGACCCGCATCCCTGGGGTCCACCGTGCCGACCATCGGGTTCCTGGCCCACATGGACACCTCGCCCGCCTCCAGCGGGACGGGCGTGAACCCCCAGGTGGTGGACTATGCCGGCGGCGACATCGTGCTGCCGGGCCAGCCGGACCTGGTCCTCCGGGAGGCCGAGGAGCCGAACCTCGCGAGGTGCCGGGGCCACCGGATCGTGACCAGCGACGGGACGACCCTCCTGGGGGCCGACGACAAGGCCGGAATCGCCGAGATCATGACGGTGGTCGAATGGCTTCGGGACCACCCGGACTTCGCCCACGGCGGCCTGCGGATCGCCTTCACGACCGACGAGGAGGTCGGCCGGGGCACGGAGCACTTCGACGTGGCGGCCTTCGGCGCCAGGTACGCCTACACCTTCGACGGGGGCGACCTGGGGGAGATCGAGGACGAGACCTTCTGCGCCGACGTGGCCCTGGTGACGCTGACCGGCGCGGAGGTGCACCCGGGGTATGCCAAGGGGAAGATGGTCAACGCGGTCCGGGGTGCCTCGCTGCTGGTGTCCCGCCTGCCGGTGGACCGCCTGCCCGAGACCACCGAGGGCCGCCAGCCCTACCTCCATCCCTACGACCTGAAGGGAGACGTCAGCAAGGCCGATCTCAAGGTGCTGGTCCGGGCCTTCACCGAGGAGGAACTCCGGGACCGGGAAGAGACGCTCCGCCTGGTCGCCGCCGAGGTGGAGCGGACGCTGCCGGGGCTGAAGGTCGAGGTGAATGTGAAGGAGCAGTACCGGAACATGCGCTACGTGCTGGACCAGTACCCGGAAGTGATGGAGTGCGCGATGGAGGCCGCCCGGCGCCAGGGCGTCGAGCCGGTGCGCAAGGCCATCCGCGGCGGCACGGACGGGGCGCGCCTCACGCTGATGGGGCTGCCGACGCCCAATCTCTGGGCCGGTGGACAGAACTTCCACTCGCCGAAGGAATGGGTCTCCCTGGAGTGGATGGCGGCGGCGGTGGAACTGGGCATCCAGGTGCTGGCGGTCTGGAGGGACCGGCCGCCACGATAGGCGAGTGGTTACGGCAGGGACAGGGCCGACTTCATCGCCGCGAACTCTGCGTCATCCGAGACGGTTCCCCATCGATACCCCGGGGCGTCCCGCCCGATCCGCAGGGAGCCAAGTTGCTGCTCCACGTTGGAGATCCGCTCGGTGGTCGGCGGGTGGGTGCTGAACAATTCGCCGATGCCGGACAGGATGCCGCCCCCGGATCCGCCGCCGTCGATCTCCTGGAGATAGGAGAAGAAGTCCACGATGCCCCAGGGATTCCAGGAGGCATCGGCGGCGATCTGGACGCCCAGGGAGTCGGCCTCCCGCTCCTGGTCCTTGCTGAAGGTCAGCACCGAGACCGTCTGGATCGCCTGGGAGACCAGTTGCCGGGTGCTCTCGCTCTGGAACAGCAGGTCCACGATGTTCTGCTCGATCAGGAAGATCTCCATCTGGCGGACGCCGTGCCGGGCGGTCACGTGACCCAGTTCGTGGGCCACCACCGTGGCCACCTCGGCACCGCTGCTCGCGGCCTTCAACAGGCCCGTCGTGACGTAGATGTAGCCCCCCATCACCGCGAACGCGTTGATCTCGTCCGACTCGACCACCGTGAAGGTCCAGGGCAGGTTCGGCCGGGTCGTCCGGGCCGCCATCTCGCGGCCCATGTTCTCCAGGTAGCGGGTGACCCGCTGGTCCCTCGTGTAGGCGGGCATCTCCGCCAGCAACTGCTGGTGGAACTCGCTCCCCATCTGGATCTCCTGGCTCTCATCGATGAGCCAGGACTCCGTGTCCGAGTCGGCGCAGGCCGCCAGCAGGACCAGCAGGACGGGACACCATCGACGGGACATGACATCCTCCGGTCACGAGGTCCTTTCAGGATCGACGAGGCGCCCCGGGGTGTCAAGGTGCCGGGTCGTCCCAGGAGGACGGGTCCCGGAGCACGTCGCAGTCCACGAAGGCCTCCCCCGCGGGGTTCCGGAAGGGGGACGCGCAGTACTCGAACAGCGTCGCGAACCACTGGACCGGGACCGCCTCGGGGCGCACCACCGGACGAAAGTTCGTGCGGTTGATCTCCTCGACGGGCTGAGAGGGCAGCCACCAGTCCCAGTTGGTCCAGCCGCCGTAGGTCCCGTCGGGCAACTCGGGGTCCCAGAGGTCCCAGTTCGGGAACGCCCGCAGGTCTTCGGCCGCGAAGTCCCAGGCCTGTTGCACGATGCGGACCTCCCGGGCGGTCAGGGGCAGGCCCACCGACGCGGCCTCCACCAGGTAAAGGGCCAGGCGCGACGGCCAGAAGGGACTGCCGGGACCCGGGAAGCCCGGGTCCGGGTCCAGGTACTCGTCGGTCCGCCGGGCGAGTCCGACGAGGGCCCACCAGGCCTCCCGGTACTGGCGTGCCACCAGGGCCGACAGCACCCCCGCCATGTGGAAGTCCCAGATGATGTTGATATTGTAGATGTTGCCCACCGGGGCGATCAGGTCATAGATGCTCCCGGTGCAGGTGCCGCAGTCGTTGGTGCGGCGCTCGCCGTAGGCGATCAGGTCGGTGGCCAGGCGGGCGCAGCACTCGTTTCCGGGGTCCAGGTCCGTGTAGCAGTTGTAGGACCCGAGGTCCTTGTTGTCGTCGCAGGGCAGGCGATAGGCGTTCCCGTCGCGGTCCTTGGTCCGGATGAAGTAGTCGTGGTCCACGATGTCCCGGTGGAACCGGATCATGGTCTGAAGCGTCTCGGAGCAGGCGTCCCGGACAAAGGCGTCCCGGGCGTCCTCGACGGCGTAGCGCAGGAAGGGCACCATCCGGGTGATGGCCCGGACGTCGTCCTTGCTGCGCATGTTGGTGACCCAGATGCCGCCCCACGTCGGGTTCGAGGGCCAGGGGAAGGTGGAGGCATTCCAGGCGGACGCCTCGTATTTCGCCGCCGAGAACTCCACCCGCTTGTAGCGGCCGTCGTCAAGCCAGGTCTCCGGGTCCAGCGTGAACTCGTGGTCCAGCGGCAGGATCGCCCGTGCCATCAGCCAGGGAGCCGGGTCCTGGGGATCGTGGACAAAGCCCTTCACCACGGCCGTCAGTCCCTTGCAGTACTGCTCCGCCACCTTGCCGGCCTCCCAGTCCCCGGTGTGGAGGTAGGCCCCGATGGCGGCCGACAGGACCTTGGCCGAGGGGATCCACATGTTGTGCTCGTGACCCAGGTGCCGGAACGTCACGAAGTTGCCGTCCTTCACCGCCTCGACGTCGTTGTGCCAGGCCAGGTAGTCGGCCAGGCCCGTCGCGGCGTCCACGCCCGTGCTGGTCCGCAGCAGCCACCGGAAATAGCCGATCTGTTTCAGCGTCGCCGCGATGCGCCGGGTGAAGGCGGTCACTTCGGAAGCCGATACCGGTTCCCCGGCCGCCGGGCGGCGGAACTCGAAGGGCAGCCGCCGGGGCGGATCGCCGACATCCTCGAAGGGGGGCAGGTCCTCGGAGGGGCCGGTGCCGTCCGGTCCGGCATCGCCGGGCACGTCCGCCAGAACCGCCGCATCGTCCGCCCCGGCCGGATCGTCCCCGGGAGGGGGCCCGTCCCCCGGTCCCGGATCCGTCCAGGGAGTGTCTGCCGGGAGGGTGTCGCCGTCATCAAGCCCGACATCGCCCGGGACGTCCGTCACGTCGCGATCCCCGGCATCGTCCCGGTCACCCGGGTCCCCGACGTCGGGCAGGCCGCCCGACCCGGACCCGCAGCCGATTCCCCACCACGCGCAACACGCCAGCATCGCGAACCGTCGCATCGGCACCTCCTCCCGACCGGCGGACTGACCCCGCGCCTTGGGCCGGACACGAACCCTACCACACCTTTCCGGAATTCCATCCGCCTCGATTCCGCCGTTCCCGACGCCCGGTCCATGGCCGGCGACAGGCTTCGGATTCTGCAGACGCGAGGCTGCCAAGGCGTTGCGCGGGAACGAAAGTGCGGGTAGCATCGACTGTTTGGTGACTGGATTCGGGGGGCTCGATGAGGACGACGATCCGGCAGGCGGCGATGGTCATCGGGTGGATCCTGGGAACAGTCTCCTGCGGAGGCGGCGAAGCCGGCCTGGCCGACTCGGGGCCGGGAGCCGACGCATCGCCAGGCTACGAACTGGTCCAGGCGGACTACGGGACGGTGGAGGACACCGGCCGGGATCGGGGGATCGATCCCGTCGGCATCGCCGATTCGAGCACGGAGGTCCCGGCCCCCGGCACCTTCGGCGCTCCGTGCCTGGGCAATGCCGACTGCGAGAGCGGCTTCTGCGTCGAGGGACCCGACGGGCCCGTGTGCAGCCGGTCCTGCGTGCTGGAATGCCCTGAGGACTGGGCCTGCCGATCGACGTTGATCGGGTCCGACGTCGTGTCCCTCTGCATTCCCCTGGGCGCGACGCTGTGCAAGCCCTGCCGGGTCCACACGCAGTGCGGAGGCGGGCTCTGCCTGGAACTCCCCGACGGGACCTTCTGCGGCCGGGACTGCTCGGCGGCCCCCTGTCCCGCGGGGTACGATTGCACCGAACTGGAAGACGGGGACTCGAAGACGCGCCAGTGCGTGCCCCACAGCCTCGCCTGCGACTGCATGCCGGGGAACGCCGGCGAGACCCGGGCCTGCGCCTGGTTCAACGCCTTCGGGGCGTGCCTGGGAGAGGAACACTGCGACCCCGAGGAGGGATGGATCTGCGAGGCCCCGGTTCCCGAGGCCGAGGGCTGCAACGGCCACGACGATGACTGCGACGGGCTGGTGGACGAGGACTTCCCGGAAGCGGGCGAGGACTGCTTCGCGGGAACCGGCGCCTGCCGGACCCGGGGACGGTTCGCCTGCCTCCCCGACGGGTCCGGAGTGCGGTGCGACGCGATCCCCGGATCCCCGGTCCCCGAGATCTGCAACGGGATCGATGACAACTGCGACGGCCGGACGGACGAGGATTTCCTGGTGGACGGGGCCTACCGTTCGGACCAGGCCTGCGGGTCCTGCTTCGTGGACTGCACCCGGATGTTCACCCCGCAGACCCACAACGCCCGGGGACACTGCGATGCCTCCGGGGTCCAGCCCCGTTGCACCTACGAGTGCCTGGACGGCTACGCGGACGCCAACGGCTTCCGGGACGACGGCTGCGAGTTGATGATCCCCGAGACCACCGTGTTCGTCGCCACCCCGGAGAACGGAGGCCTGGACGACGGCGGGTGCGGGAACTGGCAGCGCCCCTGCGCCACCATCTCTTTCGGGATCGACCGGGCGGTGGCCGACATGTTCACCGAGGTCCGGGTCAGCAGCGGGGTCTATGCCGAGAACCTGACCCTGGTGGGCGGGATTTCGGTGAAGGGCGGCTACAGCCCGGTGGACTGGCAGCGGGATCCCAAGGCCAACCCCACGATCCTCCAGGCCACCTCGTCGGGGCCCGTCGGCAGCCACCGGAAGGCCGTCGTCGCCAGGGGGATCCGGCAGCCGACGGAGTTCTCCGGGTTCACGGTGCTCGGGGAGAACGACGACCGGCCCGTGGCGGGCCAGGTAGGCAGCAACTCCTACGGACTGTGGGTCAAGGACTGCTCGTCCGCCCTGTTGGTCCGGGACAACGTGATCATCGCCGGCCGGGGGGCTCCCGGAGGCGACGGGAGCCAGGGCGTCTCGGGGGCGAACGGCCAGGACGGAAGCCGGGGAGGAGACTGCCGGAATTCCGAGTCCTACACGTGCAGCGGCGTTGCGGCCCCCGGGGGCACCGGGGGGTCCAGTTCCTGCGGAAGCGCCGGCGGGAAGGGAGGCGACGCGGTCTGCCCGGCCGGGCAGAACCAGATGCCCGCCGGGGCCCGGGGCAGCGGACCGAACGGCGGCGCCGGGGGGGCCGGCGGCTGGAGCGACACCGTCTCGGACGCCTGCAATGTCTGCAGTTCGGGCGGCAAGACCGACTTCGGCTACGACGGTGGCCGGGGCGGGAACGGGTCCGACGGGAGCGCCGGCAGCGGAGGGTCCGACGGCAGGGGAAGCGTGGTCAACGACGAGTGGATCGGCGGGACGGCGACTGCGGGCGGATCGGGCGGGGCCGGGTCCGGCGGCGGGGGAGGCG
>JAGOKF010000021.1 GCA_017994695.1 Myxococcota bacterium
GGTCCGCCGGGTTCCGGGAGAGGGTTTCCGGGAAGGCACGTTCGGAACCCGCGGAACCGTCTGACGGGGAGCGGGATCCGGCGAGCCACCACCAGGTCGCCCCTGCCGCCGCCAGCAGGACCAGGCCGACGGCTGCCCACCGGACGCCGGACCGTGCGGAAGCCTTTTGGGCGGCTCCGGGTGATGCGGGGGCGGCCGGAACCCCCTGCGCCTTCGCAGGTTCCGGCGTCCGCCCGGCCGGGGACGATTCGACGGTCTCCTCCCTCGGCAGCAGGAGGGTTTCCGAGGAGCCTCCCGACAGGAAGACGATGTCCTCTTCGGTCTCTTCCCGTCGTACCGGAGCCTTCGGCGGATCGGGGGCAGCGGGAGCCTTGGGTGCGGCCCGGTCCGGGCCCGGCGCCCGGGGGGAGGAAGACGCCTTCGGGATCCCCCGGGGAAGTTCGATCAGCACCGTGGCCGCCTCGGGAACCGGGCCCGGCGATCCGGACTCCGGGAGGGGAGGCAGGACCTGTTCCGGCAGCGGAGCCAGGCGTTCGGCGGCCTCCAGCCACTTCTGCACCGTCTCCGGGCGCCGATCGGGGTCCTTTTCCAGCATTCCGGCGACGAGGTCGTCCAGGTCCTGCGGGACGCCCTCCAGGCGATGGGAAAGCCTGGGAGCCGGGTCGTGGATGTGCCGCATCACGATGGCCACGGGGGTGGATGCCCGGAACGGCGGATCCCCGGTCATCATCTCCACCAGGATGCACCCCAGGGAATAGAGGTCCGCCCTCCCGTCCACCGCCCGCTCCAGGGCCTGTTCCGGCGCGAGGTACAGGGGGGTCCCCAGGAGGTCTCCGGTGCGGGTCAGGGGCTCCTCGCCCGGCTGGTCCGACAGGAACTTCGCGACCCCGAAGTCCAGCACCTTCACGAAGTCCGTCTCCCCGTGGAGGCGGGTCAGCAGGACGTTTTCCGGCTTCAGGTCCCGGTGCACCAGCAGTTTCGAGTGGGCCTCGGCCAGGGCCCGGGCGACCTGGCGGCCGACGTGCATCGCCCGGGCCGGGGGAAGGCGTTTCTCCCGATCCAGCACGTGCCTCAGGGAGTCCCCCTCGAGGTACTCCATCGCCAGCCAGAGGAATCCCTCGGGGGACCTGCCGGCGTCGAGCACCCGGACGGTGTTCGGGTGGTTCAGGCGGGCGGTGGCCCGGATCTCCTGGAGGAAGCGCCTGGTTCTCGGCTCGTCACCACGGACGGGCTCCTTCATCACCTTCAGGGCCACCGCCTGTTCGGTCACCAGGTGGGTCGCCCGGAAGACCACGGCCATGCTGCCGCGGCCCACCTCCGCTTCCACGCGAAAACGGTCCTCGAAGATCTGGCCGGTCAGGCGACTCGGGTCCTGCATGGATGCTCCGTCACGATGGCGTCAAGGATTCCTGCGGCCTTTTCGCCTGGGGGAAGCCGGACCCGGGGTCCCGGTCTCCTCCGCCTGGGCCCCGGTGCCCGCTCCCGGCTCCCGGCATCGCCTCTCGAGTTCCGCGACCCTCCGCTGGAGGTCCTCCACGTCCCTCCGGAGGGGCGCGAAGGTGCGGATGGCCGCGAGCATCGTCTGGAACCGGTCGTCCGCCTTGCGCTGGAAGTCCTCGATCGCCCGGCTGGTCCCCGTCAGGAATTCCCGGACCTCCTCGGTTTCGGACTGGATCAGGCGCTGGACGGTCCTTTCGGCCTCCTCCCGGATGGTGGCCACGGGGGCCAGTTTCTCCTTCAGGTACTCCCCGGAGGACTGGAGGAGGCTCGTCAGGCGGTGTCCCGGGAAGGGGGACCGGCTCCGCTTCTCCTCCCCGACGAGCACCTGGGCGATCGTGACGCCCGTGATGTCCTCGCCGGACTTCGAGTCCACCACCCGGACCTCCCCTCCCGCCTTCAGGAAGGCCCCGATCTCCTCCAGGGTGATGTAACGGCTCGTCTCGGTGTCGTAGAGCTTGCGATTCGGGTAACGGCGGATGGTCTTCATCGGGATCCCTTCCCCCCGGAACGGCAGGGGGATTGTAGCAATCTTTCCGGATTTCCGGTCAATGGTCGGGGACGGCGGGGTCCGGTTCCGCGAGGCGTTCCCGCTACCGTGGCCAGGCGGCGGGGACGATGCCGCTCACCGCCGATTCGGGCAGGTCCCCGACCACCGTCTGCACCAGGCCCTCGGCGGGGTAGGTGACCACCGTCAGGCCGTCCCGCTGCCCGACGCGGGGAGCCCCGGGAAGGTCCTCTCCAGCAGGGGCATACTGGGTCACGCTGACCCGGTGTCCCGAGGCGTCGTAGAGGTAGACCACCGCCGGCCGCGAACCGACCCGGGCGACCCGGGCTCCCAGCAGCCGGATTCCCGGCCGGTCGGGCAGGGGGACGCGGACCGGGAACGGGACGCGAGCCTGGAGGAACGACTCGACGGTGGCCCGGTCCCCCTGGACTTCCGGTCCCGCGATCGCGAGGTGGGTCGCGACCGCGTGGTCCTCCAGGGGAAGGGGGTCCTCCGGACGGCTCCACAGGCCCTTCGCCAGGGGAAGCGTCAGGGCCAGGGAGGCCGCCAGGGCCAGGGGGATCAACCGTCGCCGGGACGGGTTCCGTTCCCTGCGCAACCGGTGGTCCAGGGCCTCCCGGAGACTGGCGGGCGCCCGGACCTCGCCCATTCGCTGGCGCACCACGGTGTGGAACCGGAGCCACTCCGTCACCCGGTTCCGGCACGCGGGACAGGCGGCCAGGTGGGCCTCCATCCGTAGGCGCTCGTCCGGGGCCATCTCCCCGTCCAGATAGAGATCCTCGTACCGAACGGCCTCTTCACAGACCATGGCCACCCTCCCGCGAGGCGACCCAGGGGATCACCCGGCCAGGCTCCGGGTCCGCCGTCTCCCCCGCCGGTTCTCGCTGCGCCTCCTGCCCGAGGCCCAGGGACTCCGAAAGCAGCGCCCGGAGCATCCGGCGGCCCCGGTGGATCCGCGACATCACCGTCCCGATGGGGGTTCCCATGACTTCCGCGATCTCCTGGTAGGACAGGCCTTCCACGTCGGCAAGGACCACCGCCTCCCGGAAGTCCCGGGGCATGCGGTGGAGCGCCTCCTCGATCCGGTCCCGGGTGGCGGCCAGGATCGCCGCGTCCTCGGGAGAGCGGTAGAACGGCCGGTCCTCCCAGCCGAGGTCCTGGATGGCCCCCAGGGACTCCTCCAGGTCCACCTCCCGACCGTCGGTCCGGCGGCGGTTCAGGAAGACGTTCTTCAGGATCCGGAAGAGCCAGGCCTTGCAGCGGGTGCCCTCGGCATAGGAATCGAAGGCCCGGTAGGCCCGGATCATCGTCTCCTGGACCAGGTCGTCGGCCTCGGCGTGATCTCGGGCCAGGGCGAGGGCGAAGCGGTAGCAGGCGTCCAGGTGGGGAAGGGCCTCCCGTTCGAAGCGCCGTCGCCGGTCGGAGGCATCGAAGGGCCACATCGCGAACCTCCCGCGAGCCGCCGGGAGAACACCCGTTCCGGGGGAATCATTCCCGGCCGGGCCCCGGACAGGAGATGTCAGAAGGGACAGATGCAGGGGCAGAAGGGGACGCCAAAGACGATCTGGCACTTCGGGGCCAGGCAGAACGTCTTGGGCGGGGTCGGGACGCAGGTGACCGCCTGGGTATCGCACCAGTCCCCCGGACCGATGCATTCCCCGCCGGAGCAGGTGTCGTTGATCGTGCACCTGTTGCCGTCGTCGCAGGGGGCCCCGTTGTTCGGCGTGGAGGTGCAGGTGCCGGTCTTGGGGTCGCACCGCTCGTTGATCGTGCAGATGTTGTCGTCGGTGCAGTCCTTCAGGGGGCCCGAGACGCAGGCTCCGTTGCTGCAGTAGTCGTTGACCGTGCAGGGATTGCCGTCCTCGCAGGGTCGCGTGTTGTTGTTGTGGAGGCAGTTCCCCGTTCCCGGGTCGCAGAAGTCGTCGGTGCAGGGGTTCCCGTCGTCGCAGTTCTTCTGGCTGCCGCCCTTGCAGATCCCCGTGGCATCGCAGTAGTCGTTCACGGTGCAGGGATTCAGGTCGTCGCAGGGACCCTGGAAGGCCTCGAAGACGCACAGCAGGGACCCGGGGTCGCAGAAGTCCTTCGTGCAGGGGTTGCCGTCGTAGCACAGTCCCTCGTCGGTCTGGCCGTCGCAGTTGTCGTCCATGCCGTTGCACGTCTCCCGGGTGGGCACCCGGGCGTCGCAATTGGCAACGGCGCCCTGGATGCAGTCCCCCTGTCCCGTGCAGGTCCCGAACTCGTTCTGCCGGGTGCAGGGGAACCGGCCCTGCAGCTCGTCGGTCAGCCCGTTGCAGTCGTCGTCGAAGCCGTTGCAGAGTTCCGACGCCGGCGTCCGGGCGTCGCAGTCCGTCAGGCCGTTGATCAGGCACCGCCGGACCCCGTTGCAGATGCCGTGCTCGTTGGCCCGGAAGCACTCGGTCTGGAGGCCCAGCGTGATGGCCCTCCCGGAGCACTGGCAGGTCCCGCCGTTCTCCGGGACGCACTGCCGGGCCGTGCCGCCCGAGGGCTCCCGGACGTCCTCGCAAGCGTAGCCCTGGGGGCATCGCCCGTCCCCCGAGCAGTCGGCGCCGCAGAACTTCCCGTCGGTCCCCCGGTCGATGCACAGGGAGGTCCCGCCGGTGAAGTCGCTGTTGCAGTCCTTGGTCTGGAGACAGGGGTCGCACAGGGTCAGGAACAGGGGCGTGCAGATCGAGATGGGCTCGCCGCCGATGCTGATGGTCTTGCACGTCCAGTCGGCGGGGCAGTTCTCCACGCAGGTCTTCGTGCAGACCCGGCCCCGGGGGGACTCCACGCAGAACCCCGAGTTGCACTGGGCATTGTCGGTGCAGGGATACCCGAACTCCCCGGGCTCGGGAGGGACGTCCTCTTCCGCCGTGGTGCCTTCGTCGAAGACGGGCAGGTCCCGCCCCTCGTCCGATTCCAGGTCCGATCCCTCGTCGGTTCCGAGGTCCGGGTTGCCAAGGTCCTGGAGGGTGCCTGGGTCGACTCCCGGGTCGGACCCGTTGCTGCCGCCGCCGCAGGCCAGCAATCCCGAGAGCAGCAGACCACCGAGCCGGAAGGATGTGCGCGACATGGTGCCTCCCCGATAGCCTCGCAAGGATACTGGAAATCCACCCGGCGGACAACAGGTGGCCAACCTCCGGGAACCACGGAGGATTCCAGGGTGCGACCGCCGGTTGCCGCGTGGTTCCCCGGCGGGACCGTCACGGGGAGGGTGCCAGGGGATGCCGCCGCCTGCCCACGAGGGTCCGGCAGTCCCCGGGGGACGGTTCCGGGCGGACCTCCCGGAAGGCGTCGCAGATTCGCTCCACGCGTTCCGACGTGGCCGGGACGAATTCGAGCCCGTTGAACAGGACGTCCGCCTCGTCCCGGTGAAGGCCCGAATCGTGGAGCAGCCCGGCCAGGGCGGCCCGGAACTCCCACTTGGCCGGGGCGATCTCGACCGCCCGGTGGATCGCGGCCACCGCTCCCGGCCCGTCGCCCCTCCGGGCCCGGGCCATTCCCAGGTTCGCCCACATCAGGGCGTTTCTCGGAAAGACCCGGATGGTCGCCGCGGCCAGCGTCTCGTCATCCTGCCAATCCCGGTCCCGCAGGAAGGTCCCGACGGCCAGGATCGTCAGCACGATCGCCGCCAGGGCCGGACCGGCCCGCCGTCGGGCCTCCCAGGCCCCCGCGAGGGCCAGGCCCGCGACCAGGTGGAGGCCCGCGCTGGCTCCGTAGGCCAGCCGCTCGGCCATCGGGATCATCAGGGGGACCAGGTGGGTGGCCGGCAGCAGGAACACCAGGGTCCAGGCCAGCGCCCACCCGGCCGATCGCCGGTCCGGGTCGCCCTGGCGGATCAGCCACGGCGTGGCGGCCAGGATCGCCCCGAGGGCCAGGACCCCCCAGAGGACTCCCGGGTCCCAGGGGGAGGCCACCAGGGGGATCGACTCGAAGGAGTAGTCGGTGGAAAGGGGATGGGGAATCACCATCAGCCGAAGGTACCGTCCCATCAGCGACAGCCAGGTCCCGATCGTCTCGCCCCAGGGCACCCCGGCGAAGTAGCGCAGGGGTCCCGGGTCGAGGGTCCCTCCGAGGGCGTGGGCCCGCAGGGCGATGGCGGCCCCGAGGGCGGGGAGGTGGGCTGCGAGAAATCCCGCGGACGTCGGCCCGAGCGGGCGGACACGATGGTCCCGGGGCAGCGACCAGAGGCCCGAAAAGATCAGCAGGGGCCCGGCGCTCTCCTTCGACAGCAGTCCCGCCAGCCAGGCCAGGGAGGCCGCCGCGATCCAGGGCCAGCGGCCCCCGAGGATCCACCGCCGGAAGGCCAGGAAGGCCAGGATCGCGCCGGCGGTGGCCAGCATCTCGGACCGGTTGGCGATGGACGACACCGCGTCCGAATGCAGCGGGTGCACCGCGAAGACCAGGGCCCCGATCAGGGGCGCCAGGGTCCGGCCGGGCCAGAGGACCCGGCCCAGGCCCAGGACCGCCAGGCAGGTCCCGAGGTGGATCAGCAGGTTTCCGGCATGGAACCACGCGGCGTCCTGCCCGTGAAGGGCCCGCTGGATCGCCAGGCTGATCGTGGCCAGCGGACGGTAGACCCGGTAGGCGTCGCTGTCCACCTGCCAGGGATGGGAGAAGGCCTCGAGGGCCCGCCCATCCTCCATCACCAGGGGGTTGTCCAGGATCGCCTGGTGGTCGTCCAGCACGAAGCCGTTGGACAGCGAACCCCCGTAGGCCGCCAGCACCGCCAGGGGCAGCAGGACCCACGGAAGGAAGGCCCCTCGGACCGGCCGCCGGAAACCGCCTCCGATCCCGTGCAGCAGGTCCCTCATGAGGCCGATCCTGCGGGAGCCCGCGACGGCCCGTCAAGTCTTTCGGGGACGGCGACGGTCAGCCGAGGCGGGCCTCCACGGTGCCCCAGTCCACGTTCTTCCAGAAGGCGGCCACGTAGTCCGCCCGCTTCAGGCCGTAGTCCAGCATGAAGGCGTGCTCGAAGACGTCCATCACCAGGATCGGACGGGCCCCCGCGGCGTGGCCGGCGTCGTGCTCGTTGATCCAGAGGTTGAACAGGTGCCCCGTCGCGTCGTCCCGGTAGAGGACCACCCACCCGATGCCCCGCATCGTGCCGATGGCGTCGAACTCCCTCTTCCAGTTCTCGAAGGACCCCCAGGTCCTCTCCACTGCGGCCAGGAACCCGGCCCCCGGTCCGCCCTTCCCGGCGCCGCCCAGGTTGTCGAAGTAGTACTCGTGGAGGCGCATCCCGTTCCATTCCCAGCCGAAACGGCGCCGCAACTCCGCGTAGTCCGGCCCGAACTTCCCTTCCCGGACCAGGGAATCCAGCATGTCGGCCAGTTTGTTCGTGTTCGTGACGTAGCCGTTGTAGAGGGTGAAGTGATTCTTCAGGAGGGCGTCGGAGAAGCCCTCCATTCCCAGCAGGTGATCGTAGTTCTTCGCCGCGTAGGCCATCGGGACCTCCTTGTGAATGCCGGAAACCCGCCTGTCGGACAGGGTGTCCCCATGTTGGGGCCGGAAGGCGGGATTGGCAAGGGTGTCCCGGGGACCGGGGACAGTCACCTCAATAGACCAGGGATTTCCCGGCGTTGGGGCGCCCGGAGATGGACTTCAAGGTCCGCTCGATGGCCGTCGCCGCCTCCCGGATGGGGTCCTCGGTGCCGCCCAGGTAGACCCGCCCGAAGGCTCCGAAGGTCTCCAGTTCCAGCAGGTTGACCGGGGCCGCCTTCTCGGCCTCGTTGGCGGCGATGGCGGCGTAGGCCGCCGGGTGCACCTCCAGGATGTAGAGGGTCTCGTTCTCCAGCAGGAACTGGCCGTGGCGCATGCGGTTGATCAGGTGGGTCTGGTAGTTGTCGATCCCGGTGATGAACTGGTGAGAGGCAATCCGGGGCGTCAGCCGGTCCGTCTCCTCCATGCCCAGGTGCTCCAGGATCGCTCGGCCCGCCTCCCGCACCTGGCCCTGGTCGTCGTGGTGGACCTCGATCATGCCGTAGGCCCGCTCGATGACCTGCATGCCGGGGATCACCGCCGTGCGCTTGAGGGCCACGTCCAGCAGCCGGTTGACCTGCAGCGCTGGCTCGATCTCGACGAAGAGGGCCGCCTGGTGCTCCAGCGGCAGGAATCCCCGGGCCACCGTCGCCAGGAAGGAGGCCAGTTGCGGCTGCATGTCGTCGATCACCGTGAAGGTCCGCAACTCGATGGGTCTTTGCATCGTCGTCTCTCCCTTTCCTGAGCGGGTCCTAGCGGATCATCAGCGGACCCTTCCGTACCTTCTCCATCAGCAGCATCAGGCCGTCCATCACCTGTTCGGGCCGGGGGGGACAGCCGGGGATGTACACGTCCACCGGGATCACGTGGTCGATCCCCGGGATCGCCGCGTAGTTGTCGTAGAAGCCCCCGCTGGAGGCGCAGACCCCGAAGGAGATCACCCACTTCGGCTCGCACATCTGCTCGAAGACCCGCCGGAGGGTCGGCCCGTTCTTGTGGGTGACGGTGCCCACCACCCAGAGCAGGTCGCTCTGCCGGGGCGAGAACCTTGGGATTTCGGCCCCGAACCGGGAGATGTCGAAGTGGGCGCAGTTCACGGACATGTATTCCATGCCGCAGCAGGCGGTCACGAAGGGGTACTGGAACAGCGAGTACTGGCGCCCCCAGTTGATGGCAGCCCTCACGGTGGACGTGAAGAAGCCTTCCTGCATGGTGTCGTGGGTGTCGCTCATGGCGCCTCCCGATGGCCGCCCGCCGGCAGGCCCATTATCCGAAGGACGGGCTCCCTGTCAATCGAACCGCTTCCGGGAGCGGCCTCCCCATTTCCCCCTCGTTTCGCTATACTGCCCTTGGCTGAAGGGGGGGTCCCATGTCCATGTCCCCGACGCGTCGCGGACTGTCGTTCCTGGTGCTGGGCCTTGCGGTGATCGCCCAGTCCTCCTGCGGTGGAGGCGGGGGACCGGGGCGGGTGGACATCCAGTACCCGGTGGACCTGGCCCAGCCCGAGGACGTCCCGGTGATGGACCAGGAGACGGCGACCCGGGACCAGGGGACCGATCGCCCCTTCGTCGGACGGCGCTACGAGATCGTGCTGCTCCACGACACGACGATGGCGGAGGTCGTGAAGGTCGGCGGGACGCTTCCCGTCCGGGCCAAGGTGATCGACTACCAGGGCAACGGCCCCGCCGACGGGGTCTACCTGCAGTACGACATCACCGCCATCCGGGACGTGATGGGCAACAACGCCGATGACGGGGATGCCTCCTTCGAGAGCCAGGGGGCTTCCACCGACCAGAACGGCATGGCCTTCGTGCTGTTCCGCGCGGGCCTGGTTCCCGACCGGCTGTACACGGTCACCGTCTCGATGCCCGACGGGGACGCGGAACCCAAGTCCCTCGACGTGATGGTGGCCGGCGCCCCCGTCGGATGCCTGGACATCAAGATGGCCTACGACGGCGCGCTGCCGGCCTCGGCGCTGGTGGACCTGGACGTCTACGTGCTGCCGTCCGTGTACGACTGCGACGTGCTGTCCCCGGAACGGGGGGCTCCCGAGGACTCGGCGGTCATCGCGGACCGGACCCTGGCCAACCTCTACGGGACCGCGCGGATCGAGGGACTGCCCGCGGAGACCCGGTACACCGTCTTCGCCCTGGGGCATCGCAAGGGGTCTCCCTGCGTGGTCGCCTACTCGTGCATCGAGGGGGTGTACATCGCGCCCCAGGCCGCCTCCACCTGCGACGACCTGAAGCTCGAGATGTACCTGGCGGTGCTCTCGCCCACGGGCCGCTACGACTGCATCGACCACTTCGACTTCACCAACCTGGTGAAGCAGTGCGCCGGCGGGGACACGACGATCATCCAGTGCACGACCACCGTGGGGGACCTGGGGAAGACGGTCTGCTGCGTGCTGGCCGAGATGATCAAGTTCTTCCAGACCCCTGGAATGACCATCATCGAGACGATCCAGGAACTGGCGAAGCAGTGGCTGGGCAGCCTGATCGTGGACACGTTCTTCAACCTGTTCAAGGACGCCGTGGCTCGGATCGTCACCGACTGGCTGTTGAACAACTCCCCGCCCTTCATCCAGGACTTCTTCCGGATCGGCGGCGACATGATGGGGGCCATCACGAACCTCGAGATGATGTCGGACCTGCGGGTGTCGAAACTGGGCAACGACTACACGACCCAGGGGGACCAGTACTGGCACGGCCTGGCCCTCTACTGGAAGTTCGGGTGCGACCCCCGGTCGCCCGACTACGCGACCTGCGGGCGCATCGCCCTGGACCTGGAGGCCCTGAACGACCCCCTGTTCCCGACGGACCTGCTGGGGGGCAAGTTCACGGCGGTCGTCGCGGACTTCGACAAGTGGATCGTGAACCAGCACGCGATCAAACTGAACTACGGGAAACTGGTCCTGTACGTGCTGAACGAGGTCATCATCAAGAGCATCACCGGAGGAAGGGCCCACAACCTGAAGGAGGTGGCCCGTCTCTGGCTGGACTGCAACGGGATCGGCGGGGGGATCTTCGGCGACATCATGGAGTGGTTCGGAGGCACCCGGCAGCAGGTGGTGGACCTGTGCAACACCGCGGTGGACTTCCTCTTCGGCTTCGTGGACGTCTTCCTGAACAACCTGAGCATGGACACCGAGTTGTCAGTTTCGGGAACCGCCCGGCTGGTGGACCTTCCAAACGAGAACCAGATCTGCGACCTGAAGGCCGACCGCATCACCGACGGCAAGTACCTGGGCTATGTCCAGGGCGGCGCCACCCAGGCCTCGGTGACGGGCCAGTTCGAGTGCGAGCGGAAATGAGGCGATTCCTCCGACGAAACCGGGTGGCATCCGCGGTGCTGCTGGGAACCGCCCTGGGGACCCTGGCGGCCTGCGGCCTGACCCAGAACCGCATCGTGCCGCTGCTGGGGGAGGACGAGGCGGCGGTCCGCCTGTCCGGGGAGCGGGCGGTCTGGCTCGAGCGGACCGGGTCCACCCGGGCCGTCGAGGCCCTTCGGGAGGCCTTGATCCGGGGAGACGCCGCCGGGGCGCTGGCGTATGTGGGGCCCCGGACCCGGGAGCGCCTCCAGGCGGCCCGCGGGGGGCTGCCCGGGGAGGAGGCCCTGCTGGCGCCGGCGGGGCGCCGGTCGCTTCCGGCCGAGGTGGCCCGGGGCATCGAGGTGCTGGCGGCCGAGGGACCCTTCCAGGTCCGGGAAGCGGATCCCTGGGACCCATCCCGGCGACAGGTCCGGGTCCGGGTGTCTTCCTCGAAGGGGGAAATCCTGCTGTCGGCCTTCTTTGTCGAAGAGGGCGGATGGCGGATCGAGTGCCTGCCCGAGGAAGCCGGGCCGAGGGTTCCGGACCCGGGGACTCTCCCAGGGGACCCGGGCTGACCGGGCCAGGGTCCGGTCGCCGCATGGAGGCTTCAAGATGTTGGTCAGCCAGATGCAGGAGGTTCGCCGGTTCCTGGGGCGCCTGGACCCGGGCCAGGACCTGATCGCGGGCCTTCGGACGGTCTGCCGGGAGAACGGGGTGCAGACGGGGTGGGTCCAGGCCTGGGGCCTGGTGCGCAATCCCCTGGTGTCTTGCGCCGGGCCGGAGGGGAGGGATCTCCTGGCACCGGAGGTCCGGGAAGGGGTGTTCCTGGTCCCCGGCCTGGCGGGCAGCATCGCGCTGTGCAACGACGAGGTGGACCTGCGCCTGGCCGGGGCGGGGACGCCGGTTTCCGGCGGGGACCCCTGGACCGGGGTCGTCCGGGGGGGAGAGGTCCTCCACGCGGAGTTCTGGCTGATGGCCGGGGACGACGTGGTCCTGTTCCGGGACGACGAGGACCAGACGGGCCTCGGCCCCTTCGTCACCGCGATGCCCGGAAGGCCTGCTCCGTCTTCCTCGCTGAGGCCGGCGGCGGTTCCTCTCCGGGAACCGCCTCCGGCGCCGGCAACCCCCGCATCCCCGTCCCATCCGGCCCCGACGGTCACCCCGCCCCCGCTCCGGAAGCCGCCGGAGGAGGTGGACAACTCCGATCTCTATGTGCTGGAGATGGAGGTCGGGGACTACATCGAGCATCCCCGGTTCGGGAAGTGCCGGATCCTGGCCGCCCACGAGGACGACAAGGTCACCATCCGGCTCGACAACGGCAAGCACGTGGACCTGAGTCTCAGCGTGCTGCGGGTGCTGCCGCCGAAGATGCAGGGCAGCCGCAAGGTCTTCCCGGTGGAACTGCGCCGCAAGTCCTGAAGCGCCTTGGGGGGAAGGCCGCGTGCCCTCGTCCTGCGGTGGCCTGGGCGGTTCCCTCGGGCGGGATCGGCGAACCGGTCATCCCCGGGACTTGCTCCGGCTCTCGCGCTTCCGGGCGGCCCATCCCTCCCGGTGGACCTGGGGAGTGCGGGAGAGGGCCAGGGCGTCGGGAGGCACGTCCCGGACGATGGTGGACCCGGCGGCCACGTAGGCCCCCCGTCCCACGGTGACCGGGGCCACCAGCTGGGTGTCGGACCCGATGAAGGCCCCGTCCTCGATCACGGTGGGGAGTTTCCGGACGCCGTCGTAGTTGCAGGTGATCGTGCCCGCGCCGATGTTGGCCCCCTTCCCGACCGTGCAGTCGCCCAGGTAGGCCAGGTGGTTGGCCTTGGATCCCTCCCCGAGGACGCTCTTCTTGAGTTCCACGAAGTTCCCCACGTGGGCCCCCCGCCCCACCCGGGACTCGGGCCGGAGGTGGGAGAAGGGCCCCATCTTCGCCTCGGCCTCGATCCGGGAATCCGACAGCACGCAGTAGGGCTTCACCTCCACGTCGTCCCCCACCTGGACGCCGCTGAGGACCGACCCCCGCCCGATCACGCACCGGCTGCCGACCGAGGTCCCCCGGTGCATCTCCACGTCGGGCCAGACCTCCGTGTCGGGGCCGACGGTGCAGTCGGGGTCGATCATCACCGTCTCCGGGCGGTGGATCGTGACGCCCTGGCGCATCAGGTGGAGGGCGTGGCGCATGTGCAGGGCCTCCTCGGCCCTGGCGAGGTCCAGGCGGTCGTTCACCTGGGCCGCCTCGTCGCTGTCCCGGGGCAGGGTCACGGCGCCCACCTCGAGCCCCTCCCGCCGGGCCGACTCCACGGCATCGGTGAAGTAGAACTCCCGGAGGCCCCGGGCCTGGCCAACCCCTCCCAGCAGCCGGAAGAGGAGGTCGGTCCGGGCCCCGTACACCCCCACGTTGACCTCCCGGATCTCCTGCTCGGCGGGACCGATGTCCCTCCGCTCGACGATCCGGGCGATCCGGCCGTCCTGGTCCCGGACGATCCGGCCGAACCCGGCGGGGTCGTCCCGGAATCCCGTCAGCAGCGCGAAATGCCCCCCCGTGGCCTCCAGGGCATCCAGCAGGGCCCGGAGGGTCTCGCTCCGGACCAGGGGCAGGTCGCCGTTCAGCACCAGCACCCGGGAGAAGTCCCGGACCGCCTCGGCGGCGCAGAGGGTGGCATGGGCCGTGCCCAGGGGTTCGTGCTGCCGAGGGAAGGCCAGGTCCCGGCCCGGGAACCATGCCCGGACCGCTTCCTCCACCTCCTCGGCCCGGTGCCCGACGACGACCGCGACCCGGTCGCATCCCGCATCGAAGGCCGCCTGGATGGGCCAGAACGCCAGCGGGCGTCCCGCGAGCCCGTGGACCGCCTTGGGCCTCGCCGAGCGCATCCGGGTGCTCAGGCCGGCCGCCAGCACGATGGCCGCCGTGGAAACCTCCATGGGAACCTCCCGTCGCCGAACGTCCGCAGATCCTACCAGAGGACATCGGCGAGGGGGCTGTTCAACGACGCCGGGTCCTTCTAGAATGCCACCGACCGCGGTCCCGTCATCCCGAACGGAAAGGAGAGGTTTCATGAATCCGCTGACCAAAGGGGCCTTGATGCTGCAACTGGTGCGTTGGGCGTTGACCAAGGCCAGGAGGGACATCGACTACCGGCCCTCGGGCCTGGGACCGAAGTTCAAGTCGGCCCGGGAGGCGATCTCCCTGATCCCGGACGGTGCGGTCGTGATGTCGTCCGGGATGGCCTCGAACATGCGTCCCACGATCCTCTACTTCGCGGTCCGCGATGTCTTCGAGGCGACCGGGCACCCGGCGGGAATCACCTGGATCTCGGCCGGAGGCATGGGCGGGCGAGGGCGGGTGCCTGGGACGGTCGAGGAGGTGGCGCAACCGGGACTCTGCACCCGGTTCATCAGCGGGCACCTGGAAACGGCCCGGGCAATGCTGAAGGGCGGCGCCGAGGGACGCATCGAGCTGCACGTGCTGCCCCAGGGCCAGGTCATCCTCGCCGCGGAAGCCCAGGGCCGAGGGGAGCCGAGCATTCTCTCCGACGTCGGGATCGGGACCTTCCAGGACCCCCGGGTCGGTCCCGGATCGGTGCTGACCCCGAATGCCCGAGAGAACCTGGTGGAAGTGGAAGGGGACCGGCTGCGATACCGCCTGCCCCCGATCACAGCGGCCTGCGTGCTGGCCACCGAGGCCGATCCCGAGGGCAACATCTACATGAAGCGGGCCTCGCTCTACACGGAGGTCCGGGAGGCCGTCCTGGCCGCCAAGGCCAACGGGGGCGTGTCCATCATCACCGTCACCGACGTGATTCCGAAGGACGAGAAGGCCATCTTCATCCCGGCGGACCAGGTGGACGCCATCGTGGTGTGCCCCCGGAACGAGCAGACGCTGACGGTGCCCCAGAAGAAGGCCTGGCCCATGTTCCTGCCGGGGTCGCAGGTGGACGTCCACGAAGCGATGGAGAAGCTGGATTTCTTCAACCACCTGCTGAAACTGGACCCGGTCCGGGGGCCCGTGGAGAACGCGATGGCCCGTTCGGCGGCGGCCTGGTTCGCCCGGATCGGCCATCCCGGAATGAAGGCGATCAACGGCTACGGCCTGCCCGTGGTGGTGGGCCGGTTCGCCGATGTCGGGGGGCTCACCCGGGAGGTCACCTTCCTGATCGAGACGGGGGCCTACGGCGGGGTCCCGGCGCCGGGGCTCTTCTTCGGCACCGCGATCAATCCCCATCACCTGGTCACGTCGGCCGAGATGTTCCGCTACTGCCGGGAGAACCTGGACGTCACGGTCCTCGGGATGCTCCAGGTGGATTCCCAGGGGAACGTCAACGTGAGCCGCAAGTCCCAGGACATCCGGGAGTACGTCGGCCCCGGCGGATTCATCGACCTGGTCACCAGCGCCAAGAACATCCTCTTCGTGGGGGCCTTCCAGGCCAGGAGCCGGATGGTCGTCGAGGGGGACCGGATCCGGATGACCCAGGCGGGCATCCCGAAGTTCGTGGAGAAGGTGGACGAGGTGACCTTCTATGGCCCCGCGGCGCTGGCGGCGGGGAAGAAGGTCCTCTATGTGACGCCGGTCGGGACCTTCCAGTTGACCGAGCAGGGGTTGATGCTGATCGAGGTGATGCCGGGGATCGACGTCCAGAAGGACATCCTCGCGGGGTCCCGGGCGAAGATCCTGCTGCCCCCCTCGGGGGAGGTGCCGGTGGCCCACCGGGCCTGCGTGACCGGGCAGGGCTACCGGCTGGCCTTCGGCCAGGGGGTGGTCTGAGGCCGGCGGGGAACCGGGGAGGGATGCCGTGACCATCGCCACCTGGAACGTCAACTCCATCAAGGCCCGCCTGGACCGGGTGATCGCCTGGCTCGGGGACCGGAATCCCGACGTCTTGTGCCTCCAGGAACTGAAGACCGCCCGGGAGGCCTTCCCGTTCCGGGAACTGGAGGAGGCCGGCTGGAACGTCGCCGGGGCCTTCCAGCCCACCTACAACGGCGTCGCGATCCTGTCCCGCCACCCCCTGGAGGATGTCGTCGCGGGGATGGACGACGGGGAGGAGGACCCCCAGGCCCGCCTGGTGGCCGCCACGGTCCGGGGCATCCGGGTGGTGTCGGTCTACGTCCCCAACGGCCAGGATCCGGGCAGCGACAAGTACGCCTACAAGCTGCGCTGGCTGGATCGGGTCCGGGACTGGCTGTCCCGGGAACTGGAACGACATCCCACCCTCGTGGTGTGCGGGGATTTCAACATCGTGCCCCGGGACCAGGACGCCCACGACCCGAAGGCCTGGGAGGGCACGGTGCTGCTGAATCCCGAGGTCCGGGAACGGCTGGGGGCCCTGGCGGCCCTCGGCCTGCGGGACGTGGTGGCGGACCGGCACCCCGAGGGGGGGCCCTTCTCCTGGTGGGACTACCGGGCCGCATCCTTCCCGAGGAACCTGGGCCTGCGGATCGACCTGCTGCTGGCGACCGCCGACCTGGCGGGCCGGTGCGTCGAGGTGTTCACGGACCGGGATCAGCGCAAGGGCGATCGCCCGAGCGACCACGTCCCGGTCGGGGCCCGCTTCGAGGTTTGAACCGGGAGGAAGACGGATGGCATCGGACATTCTGGAGGGGAGGCCGGCGCCCGATTTCACGCTGCCCGCGGTGCCCGAAGGGACGGTGACCCTGTCGTCCTTCCGGGGGCGTCCGGTGGTGATCTACTTCTATCCGAAGGACGACACTCCCGGGTGCACCCGGGAGGCCTGCGCCTTCCGGGACGCCCGGGAGCGGCTGCAGGAGGCAGGGGCCGCGGTGATCGGGATCAGCCGGGACTCGGTAGCGAGCCACGCGCGGTTCCACCGGAAGTACGACCTGAACTTCCCGCTGCTGTCCGACGCCGAGGGCAAGGTGACCGAGGCCTACGGCGTGTGGAGGGAGAAGCGCCGCTGCGGCCGGACCTCCTTCGGGATCGAACGATCGACGTTCCTGGTGGACGGCGACGGCATCATCCGGAAGGCCTGGCGTGGCGTCCAGGTGGACGGCCACGACCGGGAGGTGCTGGAGGCGCTGAAGTCCCTGTGAGGCGGGTCACAGGACCTCGCGGAACCGGGACCAGGGGGCGTTGCAGACGGGGCACTTGTCGATCTCGCCGCCGGTGTGGGTGTAGCCGCACACGAGGCACGTGAACACCCGGAACTCCCCGATGTCCTTCTGGTTCTGGACGGCGTCGAGGGCCTGCTGGAACAGCGTCACGTGGACCTTCTCGGCCTCCAGGGCACCCTTGAAGGCGTACTGGGCCGAGATCTCCTGGTCCTTCACCGCCTGTTCCAGCATCGGCGGGTACATCTCCTGCACCTCGTAGGTCTCGCCCTCCAGGGCGGCCTGGAGGTTCTGGCGGGTGTCCAGGACCATTCCCAGGGCCCTCCAGTGCCGCATCGCGTGGATCGTCTCGGCATCGGCCGCCGCCCGGAACAGCTTGGCCACGTTCGGGAAACCGTCGGCCGCGGCCTTGTCGGCCCAGGCGAGGTACTTGCGATTGGCCTGGCTCTCCCCGGCGAATGCCGTCTTCAGGTTGTCCGTCGTCCTGCTCATGGGTTCTCTCCCAGAGGATGGTGAGTCGGCAAACTAGCCCGCGGCGTCCTCGCTGTCAATGCCATCCTTCCGGGGTGCGAACGCACGGGAGGAGAGGGTGCCTGTGGGCCGGGTCAGCATTTCCTCTCGACGGCCTCGCGGGGGTTGTGCTAGGTTACCCCCGCTGCGGCCGAGGGTGCCGCCTGGAGGGGGGAACATGGTCACGCTTCGCACCTACGTCTTCCTGGACAGTCTCCAGCCCCAACTGGCCTCGTTCATCGGGAAGACCGCCCGGGGTTTCCTGCCGGTTCCCGAGCAGGCCTCGCTGTTCGTCGAGGTGGCGCCGGGCATCGTGATCAACCGGATTACCGACGTGGCCCTGAAGGCCACCACCGTGGTGCCCGCGGTCCAGGTCGTCGAGCGGGCCTACGGACTGCTGGAGGTCCACGACGACGACAAGGGCGAGGTCCTGAAGGCCGGCGAGGCGATCCTGCGGTCGCTGGACCTGAAGGAAGAGGGCCGGATGAAGCCGAAACTGCTGTCGAACCAGATCATCCGGTCCATCGAGCCCTACCAGGCCCAGCTGATCAACCGGAACAGCCAGGGGATGATGATCCTGCCGGGGCAGAGCCTCTTCATCCTGGAGACCGAGCCGGCAGGGTACGTCGCCTACGCGGCCAACGAGGCCGAGAAGGCGGCCCGGATCTTCCTGGTGCAGTGCCAGCCCTACGGGGCCTTCGGGCGCCTGTGGCTGGCGGGGAGCGAGTCGGAGATCGACTCGGCGGCCGAGGCCGCCGTGGGCGTGTTGAACGCGCTGACCGGGGTGTGAGGTCGGCGGGGGTTTCTCTGGCGTCAGAAGGAGAAGGAAGATGGCGGACGCGCTGGGCATGATCGAGACGAAGGGGTTCGTGGCGATGGTCGAGGCGGCCGACGCGATGGTGAAGGCGGCCAAGGTCGAACTGGTCGGCTACGAGAAGATCGGGGGCGGCTACGTCACGGCGATCGTCCGGGGCGACGTCGCCGCCGTGAAGGCCGCCACCGAGGCCGGTGCCCGCCAGGCCGAGCGGGTCGGGGAACTGGTCAGCGTCCACGTGATCCCGCGGCCCCACGTGAACATCGACGAGGCCCTGCCTCTGGGACGGCAGCCGAAGGGCAAGTGACCCTGCCGGGCGGCCGGCGGCCGCGAGGGTCCCGGGGGAACGGCGTCGTTTGCCGGAGGCTCGGGCGTCCGCGTCCGGAGGGGCCCGCGGGGTGCGACTGTTCAGGAGGGGCGGCCATGCAGATGGGGTTGGTGGTGGGGACCGTCGTCTCCACGCGGAAGGAGGAGGAGCTCCGAGGGCTCCGCTTCCTGGTGGTGCGGGAGATGGACCCCGAGATGCGTCCCACGGGGAAGATGGTGGTTGCGGCCGATGCCTGCGGGGCCGGGGAGGGGGAGGTGGTCCTCTACGCCTCGGGGTCCTCGGCGCGCCAGACCAGCGTGACCAGGGACCGGCCCGTCGACGCGGTGATCATGGCCATCGTGGACGAGGTCGAGGTCGGCGGGGATCGGCGCTACGTGAAGGGCTGATGCCCGGTGGTCCGGGAGGGTGCCCGGCGGTCGGGATTCCCGGGGCATCGTCGGGGAGGAGGTCCCCATGGCAGTGGACGAGACAAAGGTCGCCGTCATCGTCGAGGCGGTCCTGCAGCGGCTTCGGGAGGAGGGCGGCGGGCGCCCCGGGGCCCCTGCGGTCATCTCCCGGCGGACCGACACGGGCAGCCTGGGCATCCATGCCGACATCGACACGGCGGTGAAGGCCGCCTGGGAGGCCCACCAGCGGCTGGTGGCGCTGCCCCTGGAGGTCCGGGACAAGGCGATCCAGGCCATGCGGGAACTGACCGTCCGCCGGGCCCCCGAACTGGCCCGGATGGCCGTCGAGGAGACGGGCCTCGGTCGCGTCGAGGACAAGATCCACAAGAACCACCTGGCGGCGCTGAAGACCCCCGGGACCGAGATCCTGGTCCCCCGGGCCTTCACGGGGGACCGGGGGCTCACGCTGGTCGAGCGGGCGCCCTACGGGGTCATCTGCAGCATCACCCCCTGCACGAACGCCACCGAGACGATCATCAACAACGCCATCGGGATGATCGCCGGCGGCAACGGGGTGGTGATCAACGGCCATCCCTCGGCGAAGGGCACCATCGCGACCTTCATCCGGTGGCTCAACGAGGCCATCGTCCAGGCCGGGGGCCCGGACAACCTGATCTGCACGATTCCCGAGCCGACCATCGAGTCGGCGAACGCGGTGATGCGCCACCCGGGGACGGCCCTGGTGGTGGTCACCGGGGGCCCGGCGGTCGTGAAGGCGGCGATGAGCACCGGCAAGAAGTGCATCGCCGCCGGCCCGGGCAACCCGCCGGCCCTGGTGGACGAGACGGCGAAACTGGACCAGGCGGCCCGGGACCTCATCGCCGGGGCCTCCCTGGACAACAACATCGTCTGCATCGTCGAGAAGGAGATCCTGGCCGTCGAGGCCATCGCCGACCGGCTGAAACAGGAACTCGTCCGGGCCGGGGCCTACCTGGTCCGGGATGCCCAGGTCGGGCGCCTGACCCAACTGCTGGTGGACGGGGACCACCCGAACAAGCGCTTCGTGGGCAAGAACCCCAGCGTGATCCTGCGGGAAATCGGGATCCAGGTCCCCGATGAGGTGCGCCTGGCGTTCTTCGAGGCCGACGAGTCCCACCCGCTGGTTCAGATCGAGCAGTTGCTGCCGGTGCTGCCCTTCGTGCGGGTGAAGAACGTCGACGAGGGGATCGCCGCCGCGCTGCGCATCGAGCACGGCTACCGGCACACCGCGGTGATGCACAGTCTGAACGTCGAGCGGCTGCACCGCTACGCCCGGGCGGCGAACACCAGCATCTTCGTGAAGAACGCCCCCTCCTTCGCCGGCCTGGGGCTCCAGGGGGAAGGCTACACGTCGTGGACCATCGCGAGCCCGACGGGGGAGGGGCTGACCACCGCCCTGAACTTCACCCGGGAACGGCGCTGCGTGCTGAAGGACTATTTCCGGATCGTCTAGGAGGCCCTCTTGCCGCTGCAGACGCCCCGGTTTCCCGCTCCGGACCTGGTCCCGATGCCCGAGTGCCTCGGGGGGCTCGAGGTGCAGTCGATCCCCCGGGGGCTGGTGGCAGTGGACGCCCTGGTCAAGAAGGCGGCCTGCCGGGTCGTGATGGCCCGGCCGGTCTCCCCCGGGAAGATGCTGATCCTGCTGGACGGGTCCGTGGCCGAGGTCGAGGAGAGCCTGGAGGAGGCCTGGAAGGTGGCCGGGGACCTGGGAGTCGACCGGGTCTTCCTGCCCCACGCCCATCCCCTGGTGGAACCGGCGGTCTTCGGGACCCTCCCGGCCATGCCCGACGATTCCTCCCTGGGCCTGGTGGAGACCGGAACGGCCTGCTCGGGCCTGAGGGCCTGCGACGCGGCCCTGAAGGCCGCCGAGGTGGTCCCGGTCGTCGTCCACCTGTCGGTGGGCATCGGCGGCAAGTGCTGGTATGCCCTCGGGGGGGACCTCCACGAGGTCCAGGCGGCGGTGGCCGCGTCCCGGGAGGCGGCGGGCGAGGCCCACCTCCTCTCGACCGAGGTCATCCCGAATCCCCATCCCGAGTTCCTGCAGGCCCTGGGCCTGTAGGGGTTCCCGGGTCCTCCAGCAGCAGCACGTCCCCCAGGAACCGGAGGTCCGGTTCCCGGGAGGGGTCGATCCCGCCGAGGGCCTCCTCGACCCGGTCCAGGGCACGCCCGATCATCTGGCGGACGGCCTGCTCCCGGTCCCGCGGATCCCCGGGGCCGGTCCGGGCGGGCTGGCGCAGGGCGGGTCGGATCCGGGTTCCCTCGAAGGCCGCCAGCCGGAGCCTCCGGACGTCCTCCCGGGAGAGGGGGCGGATCGAGGTCTCCCCGGTGAGAATGCCCCAGGCCCAGGCGGTGGCCAGCACCGACGCGATCGAGGCGGACCCGGGCCCCCGGGCGGGTCGGGCGGGATCGTATCCCAGGGCCTCGATGGCGAAGCCCGTCACGGCCTCGGCCTCCCGGGCCATCCTGCAGGCGTCCTGGACCTCGGCGAGGCGATCCGGGTCCCTGGGCTCGTGGGGTGGCAGGGGGGACGCGACCCGCGGAGGGAATCCCGCAAGGGCCTCCACCTGCGCGGCGTGGAAGTCCTCCAGCAGACGGACCCGGGCCAGACCGCCCAGGCGTCCCACCACGCGCCGGGCCAGCAACTGGCCCGGGCGGATCGCCTCGAAACCCGCCCGGAAGAGGTCCGTCGGGTGGATGCCCCGGGCCAGCAGGTCCGGGGAGATGACGCCGGACTGGTCCAGCACCTCGGCCCCGACGGACATCCATCGGAGGACATGGGCCGCGGCCCTCGCCCGGGCCTCGGGCCGCGACCAGTCCTCCTCCAGCGCTCCCAGGGCTCGGTTCACCAGCAGCGTCGTCTCGGAAACGAACCAGCCGAGGCGCCGGGGATCTTCGATCCGACCCAGAAGGCTGGCCAGGGGGCCGGAGGTGCGGGCGGAATCCAGGACCAGTCCCAGGGGCTGTCCCTCGTCGTCGGAAGCGGAAGGGCTTCCGGACCACCCTTCTCCCAGGCGCTGGACCCACTCGCGGCGGTCCGGGGCCTCGTAAAGGGAGAATCGTTCCTCGGAAGCCGGGAATCCCCAGTCCTGTAGCCGGGCCTCCCGGAGCCGGCGGGCCTCCTCCTCCAGGGCCGAGGGGAGTTCCCGGCGCAGGGCGTGGAGCAGCCGGTGGGCCTCCTCCAGGCTCCAGGACCAGAGGAGGTCGAGCCAGCGTTGGGTCACCGGGATTTCCCCGGCATCGGCCAGGATCAGTGTGAAGACCCCGTCCGGGCTGCGCAGGACTCCGGTGTCCGGCAGGAACCGGTCCTCCAGTTCGTCCGAGGTGAGGATCTCCGTGGCGGCCCGGGCGATGCGCAGTGCGACGACCTCGGGGGGCAGTTCCGAAAGCCACCGCAGGGCGAAATCCCGGGAGACCCCCAGGGCGAGGTCCATCACCTCGTCCAGGCGCTCCGGCACGAAGCGGGGGCCGGTCCAGGTGGACAGGTCCGCCAGGACCTGCCTCTGGGTCGGAGTGGTATAGGGCAGCAGCGACGCCGCGTCCTCGAGGCCGATTCCCTCCAGCAGGAAGAAGGCTTCGTCCGGCCGGAGTCGCCGGAGGAAGCCCCCCGGATCACGGAGGTCCAGCAGGGCCTTCAAGCGACCCGATCCGGATCGGGCCAGGAAATCCGCCGGGAGCCCGGCCCGGGCCAGCAGGCCCGACCAGGGAGCGGGAACGGAGGGCGTGTCGTCGCGGTCCGCCATGGAAGTCCTCTGTCGCAGGGGCGCTTGCAAAGGCGCCACGGGGCGAATATCGTAACCCGGTTTTCGGCGGGGGGCCAGGGACCGGGATGAGACGCGGAAACGTCTTCTGGATCTTGCTGGTTCTGACCGGGGCGCTGCTGCCCCTGGGCATCTGGGGTCCGGGACTGTGGGATCCCTGGGAGATGAACCATGCCTTCGTGGCCAGGCGAATGGCCGAGGCCCCCCGCGTGCTCGTGGCCTCCGGGTCCCCGGCGACGGGACTCCAGGCGATCCAGGCTTCCCTGGGGGACGATGTGGTCGCAGAGGCGGTCGGCGGGGGTTCCGGGTCCCTGGAGGGCCTTCGTCCCCGGCTGTCGGAAAAGGTCTTCGAGGCGGTGGTGATCGACCTGGACACCTCGTCGGCCGGAAGCGGTGACCCCCGGGGCGTGGACTCCCTGGCCCGGCTGCTGTCGGGCCTGGTGCCGAACAACCGGTCCACCACGTTCCTGCTGGTCTCGGGGACGGGCAAGGTGCGCCCCGAG
The DNA here is from genome assembly GCA_017994695.1 of Myxococcota bacterium. Classification (GTDB taxonomy): domain Bacteria; phylum Myxococcota_A; class UBA9042; order DTJE01; family DTJE01; genus JAGOKF01. The sequence continues at coordinate 23,186 of JAGOKF010000021.1, forward strand.
GAGGTGCGGGAGGCGCTTCTGGCCCGGCTCGAGGAGTCCGGGGAAGGGGATTCGGATCCGGAGGAGGTGTCGTCGAGGACCGTGGCGGTGGCCGATCCGGAATCCCTTCCCGACGCGATCCGGAACGCGGTCCGGGGCCACTCCCTGGTGGCCCAGTTCAAGGCCCAGGGCCAGACCCGCTTCGCGCCGCCCCTGGAGCCCTGGCTGACCAGCCTCTCCCTCCGGGCCTTCGGCCTGACGGAGTTCGCGGCCAGGCTGCCTGCCGCCGCGATGACCGTGCTGCTGGTGGTGCTGCTGGGACTGGCGGTCCGGAAGGCCCACGGGGACCGCACCGGGATGCTGGTGCTGGTGGCGCTGGCGTCGGCTCCGGCCCTCCTGCTGGCGGGGCGCACGGTGAACGGGATGACTGCCACGGCCCTCTGGACCGTGGTCGGCGGCCTTGCCACGGTCCGGATCGCCCGGGGGGACCGGGGCCTTGCCTCCTGGGCAGGATTGGGGATCGCCGCGATCCTGCTCTGGCTCTCGGGGGGCATGTTCGCGGTGGTGACGCTGGCCGCCGCGGTGACCGCCCTGCCGGTGGCGACCCTTTCCCGGGATCGGCGCCTGTGGGCCGTCGCCGGATCCGTGGCCCTCCTGGCTGCGGTCCTGGCCCTTTGGACCTTCCTGTCCGACTCCCCCTTCTTCCGGCAGATGCGCTTCACCCGGGCGCTCTGGTCCACGGGATTGAAGGACGAGGCCCGGAACTTCGACCTGGCATTCCGCTGGATCGGCTTCGGCCTGTTCCCCTGGTCGGCGCTGCTGCCGCTGGCCGTGGCGTCGGCGGTCCAGGGCGTTCGGAAGGGACGGGAGGACCGCCTGGTGGCGCTGCTGTTCGCCGCGGCTCCGTGGCTGGCCATGGCGGTGGGGATCCGCCCCTTCCAGCAGGTGGGGATCTCCTGGGTGCCCGGTGCGATCCTGCTCGTCGTCCTCTACCTGCAGGACCTGGAGGACGACCCGCTGGAGTCCCGGCTGCTGGCCTTTCTCTCCCTGGGCCTGTTCCTGGTCATGTGGAAGGACCTCTCCCGATCGGTCCAGCCCCTGGTGGATTTCCTGGCCACGGACCCGCCCTTCGCGGCGCCCGGCAAGGGCGATCTGGCCTTTCCGGAGGGTCTGGGCCTTCCGGCCGCGGGGAAGTTCTTCGCCTTGCTGGGGGGCCTCGCCCTGCTGGTCCACGGGGGCCGCCTGGTCGGCGCGGCGAGGACGCTGCCGTCCCTGCTGTCCCGGGGGCGCACCTTCCGGGTGATCCTGGTCGTGATGGCCGGCCTGATCGCGGCGGACCTGGCCATCTTCCTGGCCTTGAAGTGGCCCGCGCTGGTGTCCGGGGACGAGGACGTCCAGAGGGGAGCGATCCTGGTCCGGGTGTTCCTCACCGGGCCGGACATCCTGGCTCTCTACCTGGTGACCCTGGCCCTGGTGGCGGCGCGGTACGGGGAGTCCCTGTACCGCTTCAAGGCCAGGATCCTGGGCGAGGCACGACTGTCCCGGATGGCCCGGGGCGTGCTGGCCCTGGAAACTCCGAGGGTGTTCGGCACCTGGATCGCGGTGGCCTCCGCCGGGCTGGCAACGGTGCTGGCCGCCTTCGTGGTCCCGACGCTCTCCTGGCATCTCTCCCAGAAGCATCTTGTCGAGACCTGGCAGGAGTCCAGCAGCCGGGCTCCGGGGGAACTGTTCCGCCACGGGGTCTTCTCGGCCAAGGGGACCGAGGACAGCAACTTCTACACCTCCCAGGTCCCCGAACTGGCCACCCGGGCCCAGTTGCTGGATCGGCTGAAGGACTCCTCCCGGCGAACGGCCGTGCTGCTCCCGAAGAACCAGTGGAGCGAGATCCTGTCGGCCTTCCGGGCGGCCAACGGGGGGCGGTTCCTGCCGCTGCTGGACGACCGGTCCTCGCGGTACGTGCTGGCGGCCTCCTCCCTGGCCCCCGGGGACCAGGATCGGGACTGGATCGCGGCGATCACGATGGACTTCCCGAGGTTCGAGGCCCTGCCCAACGTCCAGAGGACCTCGGTGAACTTCGACGATCGCATCGAGGTGGTGGGGTGGTCGGTGGAACCCCCGGCGGTCCGACGGGGCGGCACCGCGGTGCTCAGGACCTGGTTCCGGGTGCTGAACAAGGTGGACGCCTCCTACCGGATCTTCCTCCACGTGGACCGGGTGGGGTCGTCCTCGCGGATCCACGGGGATCACTGGGTGGCGAACCTGGCCCGGGAGAACGAGGACCAGACGTCCTGCGTGGGCTGCTACGCCACCACCCACTGGCTGAAGGGGGACGTGGTGATGGACCGCTACGAGATCGAGGTCCCCATCGGGTCCCCGTCGGGCCCCTACGACATCTGGATGGGCTTCTACAACCCCGGCGGCGACAAGCGCCTCCCGGTGAAATCCTTCGACAAGGAGAAGGTGCGCCACGATGGGCAGAACCGGGTGCGGCTGGGGAGCCTGACCGTGGAGTGAACCGGCCCGCCGGGCAGGAGGCCCGATGCCCGATTCGGTGGACGGCGTTCCCTTCGTGCTGCTGAAGGTCACGGTGCTGCTGCTGGGGGCGGCGGTCGGATCCTTCGCCAACGTCCTGGTCCATCGGATCCCCGCCGGCCTGTCCATCGTCCGCCCTGCTTCGGCCTGCCCCCGCTGCGGGCACCCGATCCGCTGGCACGACAACATCCCCGTGCTGGGATGGCTGCTGCTGCTCGGTCGGTGCCGGGACTGCAAGGCGCCCATCTCCCTCCGGTATCCTCTGGTGGAACTGGTCACCGCCATGCTGTCGCTGGCCTGCCTCTACCTGGCGGTGCTCCGGGGGGGCGGCGTTCCCGGGGTGGGAGGCCTGTTCGCGCTCTGGTTCTTTCCCTTCGCCTTCGTGGTGCTGCTGGTGGTGCTGGCGTTCATCGACCTGGACCACTGGGTGCTGCCCCATTCACTGACGGTTCCCGGCATCGCGCTGGGGTTCGTGCAGGCGCTGCTCTTCGGGGATTTCCCCGGCATTCCCGCATGGTGGGAATCCCTGGCGGCCGCCGCGGTAGGCGCCCTGCCGGTGGTGATCCTGATGGAGGTCTGGGTCCGCTGCACCGGGAGGGAGGGGATGGGATTCGGCGACGCGATGCTGATGGCCATGGCGGGGGCGAACCTGGGTCTGGCGGCGATCCCCTTCCTGTTCCTGGCGGCCTCGGTCCAGGGGATCCTGGTCTCGGTGCCCCTGGTGGCGACTGCCCGGTGGCGCCCGGTGCCTCCCTGGGACGGGGAGGGAGGGCCGGAAGGACGGCCCGGCGGCGCCGGGACGGACCAGGCGCTCGCTCCCGGTGGTCAGGATCCGGGTCCGGTTCCGGAACCCCGGAAGGGGGGACTGGGCCAGGTGGCCGTTCCGTTCGGCCCCTTCATCGTGCTGGCGGCGCTGGAGTGGATCTTCTTCAGGGATGCGCTGCGGGCGTGGCTGCTGCCGTTCTAAACCGGTCCGGCCGGGTGCGGGCGTTCTAGCGGTTTTCCATCACGGCGATCTGGACGTCGAGTTCGTCCACCCAGTAGCCCGCTCCCTTCCGCTCGCTGTCGGCCTTCCGGAGCGCCTTCAACTCCGGGACGGCCGAGCGGTCGCCAAGGCGGAACACCGCCAGCAGGATGAACCGGCGCAGGTCCACGGCCTTGCCCGGGTCCACCTTCGGGTAGGTCTCCAGCAGGGCCTTCACGGCCTTGGCGGCCGCATCGCCCGTCAGCGTGGTCATCAGCAGGGCGGCCTTCTCGGCGGCGATCACGTCCTCGCCCTGGAGGAAGCCGATCAGGCAGTCCACGTCCCCGGCCTGGCACTGGTCCAGCACCCTTGCCATGCTCCGGTACTCCTGGGCCTCCGGGGAATCCCCCTGGAACCGCTCCTTCACCAGGCTGCTCTTCTCGGCCTTCATGCGGGCCTTCCAGGCGGGATAGCGGGCCCAGTCCATGCCCAGGATCAGGGGTTTCACCATCGGGGCGCGGAAGGTTTCGGCCTTGGAATTCCCGAAGATCTGCAGCGCGGCGTCCAGGCCCACGAAACCCGGCAGCAGGCACAGGGCCGTGGCCGTGTCCAGGCGCTGCTTCGCGTCGTTGTCGGGATTCTCGATGACGTCCTTCAGGGTCGGGATGATCTCCCGGGTCCCCACCTTCCACAGGCCCATCATGGCCATCGTGATCCGGTTCTGCTGGGCGATCTGCCAGGTCCGGGTGACCCGGTCATCGACGCCGACCGGGGGGCTCAGGGGCTTCGCCAGGCTTGCCGCCAGCACCGGGGCGGCCGCCGGGTCGCCCAGGTCGCCGGCCACCTGCACCATCTCGGGGCCGTCGGTCCATTGCCAGTCGTAGAGCCCCTGACTCTTGGCCAGGGCCCCGATCTCGTCCAGCAGGCTCCCGGCGGCGTTGCGGTCGCCCGTCAGCACCGCCAGCAGAGGGGTCACCACGGGCTTGCCGACCCGGGCGAGGGCCTTGCGGACCCAGACGTAGATCGACTCGCCCCGGCTGGACCGGAGGAACAGGGACCGGATCAGCAGCGGGACGGCCTTCTCGGACCGGATCTCCCCCAGCTGGGTCGCCGCCAGGGCGTTCACCGCGATTCCCTGCTTGTTGGGATTGTCCCGGAGCAGGGCGATGAAGAGGTCCTCGTCGGCCTTCAGGTTGGCCTGGTCCAGTTTCACCAGGGCCTTCAGGGCGTTTTCGCGGGCCGGGTAGGCGAAGTCCTTGGTGAGGATCTCCACCAGGGCCGGCCGGAGGTCCGCGATGGCGAAGTCCTCGGCCACCGTGGCCGCCTGCACCGCGGCCTCGGGATCCGCCAGGGCCTTCTTCAGCAGGGACACCGACTCGGCCGGTGCGTGGATCTGCCGGACGCTCTCCAGGATCAGGTCCTTGTAGGGACTCGTCGGGAAGACCTCCTCGAGGGCCGCCAGGCTCTCCTTGCAGTGGAGGTCGCCCAGGCTCTTGATGGCGGCCTTGCCCTTCACGGGACTCCGCAGCAGCCTCTGCCAGCCCTTGCAGGTGGTTGGCGTCCCCTTGGTGCAACCCGCCAGGCCAACCACCAGAAGACCCGCCAACATGCCGGCCAAACATCGCGCCGTGTGCCTGCCCATCCCTGTTCCTCCCCCTGAAACCTTGTTCGGAAAGCACCCCGAGGCGAGTATAGTCAGCACTGGAAGCGCGGGTCAAGAATCGAGATCCGCGTGCCCTGAGAACGTGGCAGCGAACGGCGAGGTGGACCGTGAATCGTCCCGCGTGGTGGTGCCTGATGTTGTGGATTGCATGTGGAGGCACCCGGGGGACGCCTTCGGCATCGGCCACCGTGGAGGACCTGGTCTGGGGCGGCACGGACTGCCGGAAGGGCGGGGAATGCGCCTCGGGGGTCTGCACCGGGGGCACCTGCGTGGGATATCTCGGGGCCTCCACCGAGGAGGTCCGGGAGGCCATCGGGCCGCTCCTCTCGGCGGCCGCGGCCCGGGGGCAAGGGGAGGAGGTCCGGCAGGCCCTGGAGGAGGTCCTGTCGGGCGCCGGGTCCGACGAGTTCATCCGGGCAAGGGCGGCAGACGCCTTCCGGTGGCTGCCTCCGGCCACGGGACCGGGGATGCTGGAGGGCCTGGAAGGGGACCCCTCGGAACCGGTGCGGTTCTTTGCGGCCCGTGCCCGCCATGTCCGGGGAGATCCCGCCGCGGGCCGGATCCTGCGGGAATTCCTGCGGCATCCCTCGGAGGCGGTCCGGCTGCTGGCGGGCCGGGCACTGGAGACCCGCAAGGGCCCGGAGGGTCACGGCCCGATCAACCAGTAGAACGTGTTGCCTCCCCGGGGTCCGAAACCCCGGCCATACCCCAGCCGGAGGGACCCGTCGAACCACTGCAGCAGGTGGAAGGACAGGGCGATCTCGACTCCCAGGCAGGCCCCCGGTTCCGGCCGATCCCCGATCCGCCAGGCCGATCCCAGGTCCGAGAACAGGGTGGCCCAGATCCGCCGGGCGGCGAGGGGGAAGGTCCCCGTGCCGCGGTGGATCGACCAGAGAGGCACCTGGTAGGAGAGGGTCCACAGGGTCATCGCGTCGCCGACCCACCAGGTGTCGGGGTAGCCCCGCAGCCACCGGCCGGTCCAGGGCTGCCGCAGCCACAGGGCGCTCCAGGGGTTCTGTTCCGGGGTGCCGCCCAGGGAGTAGCGGGATCTCCGGTCCGGGTCCCCGCCGGCGACCGCTCCGCTCCCCTGGACGGAAAGCACCTGGTCTCCGGGCCAGGGCATCGGCAGGAAGCCGTCGAGGTACCCCCAGAGGCTCCATGCGAGTCCCCCGTCGGATCGTTGTAGGGGATGGCGGATCGTCGCGACGAGTCCCTCCCGGTGTCCCCGGGCGGTCCCGACCGAGTGGGCGAAGGAGGCGGTTTCGTCGTGGTGGAACCCCAGGGTGACCCGCCCCTCCGGGGAGTCCCGGGGCCAGCGGGGCGGCGAGGACGCTGGTTCCGACGGATCGGGTCGGGGGTTGGCCTGGTGGAACGTCACGGCCCATCCGGCCTCGATCCCGAAGGAACGGTCCCGGAGGGGCAGGGGCAGGGAGGCCTGGAGGCCGATGCGCCATTCCCGGCGCCAGAACGGAAGCCACCGGTCGTCCTGGACGGCCCAGGACCGATCCGTCCAGGTGGAGAAGTCCAGTGCGAGGGAGGGCCAGGTTCCGTCGTAGCGCAGTGCGGCCGTGACCGTCGGCCTGCCCCGGACGGGGTCCGCGTCGAACCCCGCCTGCCAGCCCAGGTGACCCAGGGCGTCCCATCCCTGGATCGAGGCCCCCAGGCGGAAGGTCCCGCCGGATTCCCATGCCAGTTCCGGGACCAGGGCCCGGGGACGCACCGAGGGCCACGGGGAGTAGGGGCGGAGACCTCCGGGTTCGGGTGGCGGGTCCGCCGGGCCGGGGTCGGGAAGGGGACCTGGGCACCGGTCGTCCTCGCTTTCGGGGTCCTCGGGCCATCCCGGGTCGTCGTCCAGGTCCGCGACCGCCAGGTCCCAGCCCCGGGAGGACCACGTGGTGAAGGCGACCTGGCGGCCGTCGGGCCGGATCGCCGGGTGCCGGACGCCCCCCAGCACGCGGGTCAGGCGCCGCCGGCGGCCCGACTCGAGGTCCAGCAGGAACAGGTCGTCGATGCCCCCCGCATCGCGGACGAACACCAGGGACCGGCCGTCGGGCATCGCAACGGGATTGCGGTCCCGGCAGCCGTCGTCGGTGATCCGTTCCGGGGGCAGCCGGCCATCCGGAGCAAGGCGCCAGAGGTCCCAGCGGCCCTCCCGCAACGCCGGGAAGACCACGGCCCCGTCCCCGAGGACCGTGCCCGCTCCCAGGTCGTCGAAGGTCCCGAAGGGAACCGGGGCGACCGTGGTCCCGTCGGGGTCCCGGCGCACCAGGGCCACCTCGCCGGCCCGGGTGGCGACATGCCACAGGCCGCCGCCGGTCCCGGGGAAGAGGTCCCGGGCCCGGGCCTGGCGGGTGAGACGGAGGCTGCCGCCGTCGTGGCGATGCAGGAACAGGTCGCCGTAGGAGGAGTAGAGACGGTGGGGAACCCGGTGGGTCGTCACCAGACCATCCTCCTGGATCGCCAGCCGACCGCAGCCCCCCTGGCAGGGGAAGCGGGGGACCTCCCGGCCGGTCCGGAGGTCCCGTTCCACCACGGCCGGGTCCCGGTGGCCGTCGGAACGAACGTACCACAGGACGTTTCCGTCGGGCCGGTAGAGGGGCCAGGCCACGGATTCCGCATTCCGGGTGAGGACGGTTCCCTCGGCGAGTCCCTGGGCGGTTCTCCGATCCCGGACCTCCCGGGCGTGGCGCACCACCTCCTCCCGGAACTCGCGGTAGAGATCCCCGAAATCGGATCCCAGCGTGCGACGGGCCACGGTGTTCATCGCGAACGGGACGATCCGGCGGCCGTACTCCCGGAGGAAGGCCACCAGCGCCTCGGGCCCGACCCGGCGGTCCAGGAAGGAGAGAAAGGCCCCGCCATAGACGTAGAAGGCTCCTCCCCGGGGCGGGTCCTCGGGGGCGACCGTGAGTCCCGAGAGGGTCAGGAACCTCCCCTCCAGTGCGGCCATTCGGAGGATGCGCTCGAAGTCGGTGCCGCCGGCCCGGCCCCGCCCCGGGGAGCGGCTCTCGATCCAGGTGGCCCACCCCTCGATCCACCAGGGGGGGGAGGCGCCGTTGGGCAGAAGGCTCTTCCCCAGCAGGCGGTTGACGATTCGGGGAACGCCTCCCACGGCGTCCATGTGCACCACGTGCACCAGTTCGTGGAGCACGAGCGTTCTGTGGTAGTTGCCGAAGACCGACAGCTCCGAGTCCGGTCCGGGGGGGGCAGCCCAGAGGACCATGTGGTCGTAGGGCCAGACCCGGGTGAAGCCGTTGGAATCGTCCCCGGCGTCCTCCAGCACGATTTCCAGTTCCTGGGAGGGGACCAGGCCGAGCGTCTCCCGGAGGTGGTCCAGGGCCCACCGGGCGTCCTCGTGGATCCTCCGGGCCAGGGGGCCCGCGGGGTCGTGGTAGTGGATCCGGAGGCCGGGGGAGAAGAGGGTGCTCCAGCGCCTTCCGGGGTCGTCACCGGCCAGGGCCCACCGGGGCAGCGCCAGCAGCCCCCATGCCAACCACCACGCCCAGCGGCGACCGGGGCGAGTCCTCATGGGACGGAGGATAGCACTTCCTTGGCCGCCTCCCGAACCGCCCCGTCCTGTCGGCGGCGATGTCGGGTGCCGGATCGGGGCATCCCGTCGCGGTCTTCATCCGGGCCTTCGCCCTTGCGATGCCCGCAGCGGGACGGGAACCCGCGTGGAGGGAGCGGGGCTGGGTTTCCCGGGATTCTACCGGGGCGCCGCTGCAGGCGCCGGGGGGGCCGTCTCTCCGGCGGGAGCCGGAGCCGCCTCCGCGGCGGGAGCCGGAGCCGCCTCGACCGCCGGGGGCTTTCGGGTCGGGGTGCCGATTTCCTCGTTGGCCAGTTCGATGTATCTCGGGACGTTGGCCAGATATCCGAGGCATTCGTCCTGGATGGTCAGGCGGCCGGCCGTCTCGCAGGCCCGGGTTCCGGGAGCCGCCTCGCAGACCTGGCTGGCCAGCTGCTTGCAGGGTTTCGACGCGCAGGACGACAGGGCCAGCGTCGCCGCCACGGCCCAGAACAGATTCCTCACGATCGCCTCCTCCGGAATCGAGAGGGCGGAGTATACCACAGCCCGTCCCCGCGCGACCCGGAACCTGCATCGGCCAAGGGCCGGGCGAGGCGGACCCGGGTTTCCCAGGGACTTGACAGCCGCGTGCCGGAAGATAGGATCACCGACGCCTTGGCGCCGTTTCCGCGAGAGTGGTGGAATGGCAGACACGCTAGCTTGAGGTGCTAGTGGAAGATTTTTCCGTGGGGGTTCAAGTCCCCCCTCTCGCACCCTCCTTTCGTCGATGGGCATGGCTGGGGCTGGTGGCCCTGGTTTCCTGCGTGCAGACGCCGGAGGATTTCTCCCGGGCCGTCCAGGTGGGATGGCAGAGGGCGGCCGGGCATCCCACCCCGGAGGTTCTCGGGCTGCTGACGCCGGCTTCCCGGGACCTGGTGCAGGGGATCGACCGCCGGGGGCAGTGGCCCGGGCTGCGGCAGCGCGTGATGGACGCCCTGGCCGACGCCCGGGTCCAGGAATCCTCCGAGGGGACCCCCAACCGGGTCCTCCGGCGTCCCGATGGTCCGGCGCTGCTGCTGGTCCGGGACGGCTGGGGCTGGAGGCTGGACCTCGTCCTGTCGGAGGGGATCTGGCCCGCGGGAGGTCCTGGCGAGGGCTATTCGCGACCCTGGTGAGCCTTCCCGGGCAGGGACAGGAGGATCGCATGCGGCGCGGGATGATCCGGTGGCTGGCCGGGGTGATCTGCGTGGGGGTCCTGGGAGCCTGTTCTCCTTCCCCCTCCAGGGTCTTCCAGAAGATGCAGCAGGCCGCCCGGGACGGGGACCGGAAGGCCTTCGTCTCCCATTTTTCGGAAAAATCCAGGCCCTTCGCCGAGGCCCTGCTGGCCCTCTATGCCGCCGAGTACCCGAAGGACGGCAACCGGCCCGACCCCCTGAGCCAGATCACCCTCGGGGAGGTCCGGGGGCAGACCGTGGACGGGGAGAGGGCCGAGGTCCAGGTCTCGGTGGCCGGGTCTTCGCCCCGGGTGCTGGTCTTCGTCCGGGAGGGCCGGGCCTGGAAACTGGACGTCGAGGAGACCGACCGCCGGAACCAGGGCCTTCCCGAGGAGTGATCGCGATGGGGTCGATCCCCCGCCTGGACGAGGCCTCGGCCCGGGAAGCCGTGGTCGAGATCGGTCGAAGGATGCACGAACGCGGCCTCATCGCCGGGGCCGAGGGGAACGTCAGCGTCCGCCTGTCACCCCGGCGGCTGCTGATCACCCCCTCGGGGGCCAACAAGGGATTCCTGCGCCCGGGGGACCTGGTGACGATCGACCTGGATGGACGGCCCGAGGAAAGGCGCCGGCGGGTCTCGTCGGAGGTGCGGCTGCACCTGGCATCCTACCGGGTCCGGGAGGACGTGGGGGCGGTGATCCATGCCCACCCGCCGACGGCCGTGGCCCTGACCCTGGCCGGCATTTCGCTCGATCCTCCCCTGGTTCCCGAGTTGTTGACCGCCCTGGGGCCCGTGCCCACCGCCCCCTACGCGACCCCGTCCACCGAGGAACTGGCCGAGGGGGTGGTCGGCAAGTTCCTCGAGGCGGACGTGGTGCTGATGGAGCGCCACGGAGCGGTCTGCCTGGGACCGGACCTCGTCACCGCCTACGACCGCCTGGAGTCCCTGGAACACAACGCCCGGATTGCCTTCATGGCCTTCTCCCTGGGGACCCCGACCCCGCTGCCCGCCGCCGAGCGGGCCCGGCTGGAGCGCATGGCGGCGGCCGACCGCTCCCGGCGCTGACCTTCCCCTCGCGGGTGCCGCGTCCCGGGGCCGGGGGGATCAGTGGCCCTCCCACAGGTGCAGTGCCAGCGTGGCGACCCCCAGCAGCAGCAGCAGGCCGCCGATCACCAGCCGCTCGTGGTGGGCCAGCCAGCCGAAGCGGATCGCCCGGGCTCCCTGCCAGGCCAGGAGCCCGAGGACCAGCATCACGGCGATGGTTCCCAGGCCCGACATCACGGTCAGCAGCAGCACGAACCACACGTTCCCGAAGGGGGCGGCGCTGACGAAGATGGGGACCATCGCCTCGCAGGGCGAGAGGGCCAGAGCCAGGATCAGGGTCAGCGTGGCCGCCCGGTCGGTCATGCCCCTGGCCGCCTCCTGGTGCAGGTCCGCATGGTGGTGGGGGTGGTGATGGTGCGCCAGGTCCATCAGCAGGTACACCAGTCCGCTCCCCATCAGGATGATCGCCGGCAGCACGTGGGAAACGGGATCCAGCACGGACTGGAGGGCCACTCCCAGGAGCAGGATGGCCATGGCGATCCCGCCGGAGACGGCGGTGTGGGCCACTCCGGCAGCCAGCATCACCCGCAGGGTCCGGGCCAGGCTCCAGCCCTGGGCCCGCCCGATCAGCACGAAGGGGGCCCAGTGGTTCGGCAGCAGGCCGTGGACCGCCGATACCAGGGCGGCCCCTGCCAGGATGCCGCTTCCCTGCGCTCCTCCCGGGATCTCCAGCATCTCGCGCCTCCTCCCCCTCACCGATCCGTCCGAGAAGCCTCCCGGCCCAGTTCCTCGGCCCGGTCCCGGGCCTTCCGGACCGCCTCCTGGAGGTGCTGTTGGAAATTCACGTGGTCCAGCCAGGTCATCGCCGCGTGGGTCGTCCCCTGGGGCGAGGTGACCTGGGCCCGCAACTGCCGGGGGCTCCGGGCCGTCTCCACCACCAGTTTGGCCGCCCCGTAGGCCGTCTGCCGGACCAGCGCCCGGCTCAGCGTCTCGGGCAGCCCGACCGCCTGTCCGGCCTCGATCAGGCCCTCCAGCAGGTAGAACAGGTAGGCCGGCCCGGTCCCCGACAGGGCGGTCACCGCATCCATCATGGCCTCGTCCACCTGCACCGTGACGCCCACCGCCGACAGGATCTGGGACGCCACCAGGGCCTGTTCCGGGGATCCGTGGCGGCCCAGGCAGAACGGGGAAATCGCCTCTCCCACCAGGGCCGGCGTGTTGGGCATGGCCCGGATCACCGGGATGTTCCGGCCGACGAAGGACTCGATGAAGGCCGTGGAGATTCCTGCGGCGATGCTGATGACCACCTGCCCTTCCTGGAAGCAGTCCGAGAGGCCCTCCAGGACCTCCCGGATCACCTGGGGCTTTACCGCCAGCAGCACGATGTCGGCCTCCCGGACCAGTTCGCAGTTGTCCCGCGTGGTCCGGATGCCCCACTGATCCCTCAGCCAGGCCAGGGCGACCTCGGACCGGCGGCTCGCGATGACCTGCCGGGGCTCCACGATGCAGGCCTTCAGCAGCCCCCCGATCAGGGCCTCTCCCATGTTGCCGGCTCCCAGCACACCGATCGTGGCCCGATCCAGCATGGCGTCTTCTCCGCTACCTCGGAAGGCTCCATCCGAACAGCGCCATCACCAGCGCTGCCGCCAGCACGAGGCCGGCTCCGATGACCAGCCACGGCAGGGCCCCGGATCCCGCCGGCGCCTTCTCCTCGCGGTCCTCCCCCGCCGCGGGAACCGCGGTCCTGGCGGCCGTGGCCTTGCGACTCCGGCGGCCTGCCCGGGCCGGGGCCTCGGCCGCCTCCTGGACCGCCTGGGCCAGATGGACGACTCCCGCCTCCTCCCGGTCCGGGACGGCCTCCCGGATGGCCCGGCGCATCTCCTCGGCCGTCTGGAAGCGCTCCTTCGGCCTCGGGGCCAGGGCGGTGGCGATCACCTCCCGCAGGGCGTCTCCCCCGGGCAGCCGGGCGATCCGATCCGGGTCGAGTCCCTGCCGGGCCTTGCGGCGGATCTCCTCGGTGTCCGATCCTTCGAAGGGATGGCCCCCCTCCAGCATCGCCACCAGCAGCAGTCCCACGGAATACAGGTCCGCCTGGGGCCCGACCCGGGAACCCGCGGCCTGTTCGGGGGCCATGTAGCCCACCTTTCCCTTGACCACCCCCGTCCGGGTCCGCTCCTCCCGCCAGGGGCCCGTGGCGATGCCGAAGTCGCACACCTTCACCGTTCCCGAACGGTCCACCAGCACGTTCTGGGGGCTGACGTCCCGGTGGATGACCCCCGCCGGCTCGCTCCCCTGGGTCAGGCCGTGGGCGTAGGCCAGGGCCCTCAGCACCTGGTCCGCCACGGAGGCCGCCGCCTCCACCGGGAGCCCCCGGGCCTTCCGGCGTCGGCCCCCCGGCTTCAGCAGCCTGGACAGGCTGACCCCGTCCACGTATTCCATCGCCAGGTAATAGCGCCCGTCGGCCTCGCCGAACTCGAGCACGTGGGCGATGTTCGGGTGGTTCAGGCGGGCCCCCAGCCTGGCCTCGTCCACGAACATGCGGACCAGGTCCGGGTCCGAGGCCGCGTCCTCCAGCAGCACCTTGACCGCCACCGGCTTCTCGAACCCCATCGGCCCCGGCAGTCGGGCCCGGTAGACCGTGGCCATCCCGCCGCTTCCGATCGCCTCGACGACCTCGTACTTGCCGAACTGGAGCACACGGTCTCGGGAAGGCACGAAGGGTCACTCCTCACCGGGTTCTCCCCGGATCCTCCGGGGGCCGCCTCCTCAGGGATAGATCTTCTCGAGCATCCGGGGAAAGGCGATGGTCTCCCGGATGTGGGGCAGCCCGCAGATCCACGCGACCGTCCGCTCCAGGCCCAGGCCGAAGCCCGAGTGGGGCACGCTGCCGAAGCGCCGGAGGTCCAGGTACCACTGGAACGCCTCCCGGGGAAGGCCGTGGGCGTCGATGGCCGCCAGCAGCACCGACAGGTCCTCCTCCCGCTGGCCGCCGCCGATCACCTCGCCGTAGCCCTCGGGTGCCAGGACGTCCATGCTCAGGCAGTGGACCGGGTCCTCCGGGTCCCGTTTCATGTAGAACGCCTTCACCGCCGTGGGGTAGCGGTGCACGATGATTGGCCGATCGAACTGCCGGGTCAGGATCGTCTCGTCGTCGCCGCCGAAATCGTCCCCGTCGGGGATGTCGCTCCCGTGTTCCCGGAGGATGCGGACGGCCTCCCGGTAGTGGAGGCGCGGGAAGGGCTTTCGGATCGCCTCCAGGGGTTTCAGGTCCCGTTCCAGGATCTCCAGTTCCCTCCGCCGGGACTCCAGCACCCGGCCCACCACCTCGACCAGGAAGTCCTCTGCGACCCGCATGTTCTCTTCCAGGTCGCAGAAGGCCATTTCCGGTTCCACCATCCAGAACTCCATCAGGTGGCGCCGGGTCTTGCTCTTCTCGGCCCGGAAGGTCGGGCCGAAGCAGTACACCTTTCCGAAGGCTGCCGCCGTGGCCTCGTTGTACAACTGCCCGCTCTGGGTCAGGTAGGCCTTCTCCCCGAAGAAATCCAGGCCGAAGAGGGTGGTGGTCCCTTCGCACGCGGAGGGAGTCAGGATCGGCGTGTCCACCAGCAGGAACCCGTGCCCGTCGAAATAGTCCCGGATGGCCTTCACGATGGCCGCCCGGACCCGGAGGATGGCATGCTGCCGCCGGGACCGGAGCCAGAGGTGGCGATGTTCCATCAGGAAGGCGGTGCCGTGCTCCTTCGGCTGGATGGGGTAGGGCTCCGCCGCCGCGAGGACCCGGAAGTCCTGGACGTCCATCTCGAACCCGATGGGGCTCCGGGGGTCCGCCCGGATCGTGCCCCGGACCTCCACGCTGGATTCCTGGGGGCAGTGGTCCGCCGCCTGGAAGGACTCCTCCGGGACCTGGTTCCGGACCATCACGCACTGGATGGTCCCGGTCCCGTCCCGGACCTGGAGGAACTGGATCCGGCCGCTGGACCGCCGGGCCGCCAGCCATCCCTGCAACACGACCGATTGCCCGACGAACCGGTCGATTCCTTCCACCGTGACGTCCACCATGCGATCCCTCCCCGGAGGCCGCGCAAGAGTAGCAGAGGCGGGGCCGTCCGTCCACGACCCGGTTCCCCGGAACCGCGACCGGGGCACCTCCGAAACTCCCGGTGGGTGGCGATGGAGGCCGCGAACCATTGCCTTGACAGGGGCAAGGATGCTGCGATAATGAGCCAACCCGCGGACTTTGAAAGAGGTACGCTCATGCGCAGAATCGTTCCCGTCGGGAGCCTGGTCGCCCTCGGGGTGTTTCTGGCCGTTCCCTCGACTGCGCAGACGGTCTCCCCCGAGCCGGCGGCCGTCTCGGGCTCCCAGGGCGCCTTCTCGCTGGTGCTGAACGAGGGCAAGCGCCTGGCCGGAATGGGCCGGCACTACGACGCCATCCTCCTCTTCAACCGCGTGCTCTCGGAGGGCGACGAGTCGGCCCCCTACTTCCAGGAAGCCCAGTACGAGATGGGCGCGTCGCTGTTCGCGCTGCGGTTCTACGTGAGCGCCCGGATCTACTTCGAGCGGGTGGCCGAGGCGGGACCCCAGCACGTCCGGTACAAGGAAGCGCTTCCGTACCTGGTTCGCATCCACCGCGAGATCCCCGGGGAGACCGACGGCCTGTTCCGGCTCTCCTCCTACTCGCCGGACCTGTATCCCCTGGATCTGGCCGAGGAGGCGAGTTTCTACGTCGGGCAGTGGCACTACTACGAAGGCAACCTGGACGCGGCGCTGGAGAGCCTGTCCCGGGTGGGCGCCTCCCGGCCGGACCTCTTCGTCCGCGCCACCTATCTCCGGGGGGTCGTCCACGTCCGGCGGAACGAGGCCCGGCAGGCCGCCGAGGCCTTCCAGGAGGTCCTTCGCTTCCTGGAGACCGCGGGCAGTTTCGAGGGGAAGAACCGCTACCGGGAGATGGCGCTGATCGGGATGGCCCGCGTGTTCTACAGCGACGGGCAGAACAACCCGAAGCAGTACCAGACCGCGATTCGCTACTACGAGCAGATCCCCGAGGACTCGGAGCAGTGGCTCGACAGCCTGTTCGAGCGGTCCTGGGCCTACTACATGATCGGGGATCACGCCCGGGCCCTCGGCAACCTGCTGACGGTGAGCAGCCCCTACTTCGAGGAGGAGTACTACCCCGAGGCGCTGGTGCTCCGGGCCATGATCTTCTTCAAGAACTGCCGCTACGAGGAGGCCCTGGCCACCATCGACCCGTTCTACAAGGAGTACTTCGAGATCCACAAGGAACTGGAGCAGGTGCTGGCCCGCTATACGGTCCCGGTGGATTTCTACCAGTATCTCGCCTCGCTGTCCGTGGGCCGGGGGCCGACATTCTCCCTGAAGATGAAGAAGATCTTCAACGCGGCGCTGGCCGACGCGAAGTTGCGGCGGCTGTTCGGATACGTGGTGACCATCGGCCGCGAGATCGCCCAGGTCGAGGCGCTCCGGTCCAACCCCGTGGCGAAGCCGCTGGTGCAGATCCTGCTGCCCGAACTGCTGAACAGCCGGTCCCTGGCCATGAGCGAGTCGGGCCAACTGGCCCAGGAGCGCCTGGGCCGCGTCCGGAAGGAACTGAAGTCCCTGCTGTCCCAGGGGCTCAAGGTCCGCTTCGAGTCCCTGAACGCCCAGAAGGGGCTGCTCCGGGAGAGCGTCCGGCGCCAGCAGGTGACCGGCACCGCCTCCGCCGGGGTCCGGACCGACGGGAAGAAGGACCCCCTGCTGATCCAGTGGCCCTGGGACGGGGAGTACTGGAAGGATGAACTGGGGTCCTATCGCTATCCCCTCCAGTCCTCCTGCGGTGGCGGCAACCCGTGAGGCGCCTGAGGATTCTCTCCGATTCAACGGAGGCCTGTGACATGACGATGCTGACGCGAGGGAAGGGGCTCCTGGCGGTGGTCCTGGTCTGCGTTCCGGCCGCGGTCGGGGCGCAGCAGAAGCAGGGCGTGTCGGAGGTGAAGACCTACGATCTGCCCCAGACGGAGGCCGGAAAGCCCGGGCCGGTGGTGGGCGGTCCCGGGACCGGCAAGCCCGCGACTCCCCTGAGCGTCCGGACCCTCGCGACCCGCAGCGAGCGGATGGCCGACGACAAACTGGAGCAGGCCATCGCGACCCTGAACGAGCTGATCCAGACCACCGACGAGGACGATCCGAGCAAGCCCGAGTACTACGTCCGCCTGGCGCGCCTCTACTGGGACAAGGCCGAGAACTTCTACAACAAGGCCAACAGCAACGAGATCTTCGCTCGCCTGCGGGCCGCCCAGGAGTCGGGGGACGAGGCCGCTGTCCAGGCGATCCAGGAGGAGCAGAACGCGTTCCTGGAGGAGCGGAAGCGCTGGCAGGAAGAGACGGCGAACGCCTACATGCTGGTCGTGAGCCGCTATCCGAACTTCGACCAGCTGCCGATGGTGCTCTACCTGCTGGGATACACGCTGGTGCAGATGGACCGGGCCGACCAGGCCTTCCCGTACTTCGCCCGGATTGTCCGGGAGGCCCCCGAGAGCCGCTACGTTCCCGACGCCCTGCTGAACATCGGCGAGTTCTTCTTCAACGCCGGCCGGATGGGCGACGCCGAGAAGATGTACGGAGAGGTGGCCTCCTGCTGCGCCGATTCGAACGCCTACGGCCTGGCGATCTACAAGCAGGCCTGGTGCTATTTCAACATGGGGCGGCACGAGGAGGCGATGAACCGCTTCCTCGACGTGATCAACTACGCCCGGAGCGATGCCGCGAAGGCCTCGGGATACGCGACCCAGCTCCTCCGGGAGGCCCAGGGCAACCTGGTCATGGTCTATTCCCAGGTCGGGACCCCCGAAAACGCCATCAAGGTGTTCCGGGCCATCAGCCCCTCCAACTACATGGACCTGGCCATCCGCCTGGCCGAGAGCTATGCCTCCCAGGGCGAGTTCGACAAGTCCAGCCGCCTCTACAAGAAGATCATGGCGGAATACAAGGACGCGTCCGACGCCTGGCGGATGGTGGAGTTCCAGCGGGCGATCGTGCTGAACGCCTACAACCTCGGCATCAAGAAGCCCGTGGTGGAAGAAACCCGGCGGCTGATCGGGCTGCTGGAGCGCTTCCAGAAGGAGGCCCCGGCCACGTTCATCGGGCCGGAGATGGAAAAGGCGGAGTCCCTGGTCCGGGGCATCGTGACCAACTACCACAAGGAGGTGGCCCTCACGAAGGAGGAGGCCACGATGGAGTTCACCCACCTCCTCTACCAGGAGTACCTCCGCCTGTTCCCGAACGCCCCCGAGTACCCGATGATGGTGCTGAACTACGCCCGGCTCCTCTTCCAACTGGAGAAGTACGCCGAGGCGGCCGATCGGTTCACCCAGATCGTCGACATGGACCCCAAGGGCCCGGCGGCCCTGGACGCCGCCCACGACGCGGTGTCCGCCTACTACAAGCTGCTGGACCTTTCCAGGCACAAGGCCAAGTCCGACGACGCGATGGACACCGAGCCGAAGGACCTCCCGGAATTCGAATCGAAACTGGTCCGGGCCTGCGAGCGCTATCTCGCGATGGCCAAGCCGGGGGCCCCGGACCTGGTGGAGGCCCGGTTCGCCGCGGCGATGGTCTGGTACCAGTTCAACCATTTCGACAAGGCGATCGAGGGCTTCCGGCAGATCATCCAGGAGTCGCCCGGGCACGAGAACGCACCCGACGCCGCCCGCCTGCTGCTGTCCGCGCTGCAGCTGACCCGCAACATCCCGGGGCTCTACCAGGCGGCGGAGCAGATCCAGGGGAATCCGAACCTGCTGAAGGGGGACATCCCGGGCATCCTGGCCAAGATCGCCGAGCAGCGGGACTTCAACCGGTGCTTCGAGCACGAACAGGCCGGCAACCACCGGACCGCCGCCGAGTGCTTCCTGGACTACGTGCGGCGCTTCCCCAACACGCCGCTGAAGGACAAGTCGCTGCTGAACGCCGCGAACAACTTCTTCAAGGCCCGGCTGGTGGAGCGGAGTCTGGAGGCGAACCAGCAGCTCGTGAACACGATGCCCGACTCGCCGCTGGCGGCCCGGGCCCTGTTCTACATCGCCGACACCTACCGGCGACTGGCGGTCTACTCCGAGGCGGCCCGGATCTACGAGATCTTCGTGGCCCAGGCCCCGAAGCACGAACTGGCCGAGGAGGCCCTCCGGTACGCGACGCTGTTCCGGGCGGGACTCGGGGAATGGGACCTGGCGATCAAGGACCTCCGGCGGTACATGGAACTCTTCCCGAAGAATCCCTACGCCGCGGCCCAGGCCTTCGAGATCGCGAACATCCTGGAGAAGCAGGGCAAGGCGGCCCTGGCCCAGAAGGAGTACGAGGCCTGGCTGCGCAAGTACGGCAGGAGCAACCCGGACCTGTACCTGAAGGCCCACCTTCGCATCGGCCTGACCTTGCGGACCCAGCGGCAGGAGGCACGGGCCCTGGAGTGGTTCGAGAAGACCGTGAAGGCCTACGAGGAACTGTCCGACGAGGAGAAGGGCAAGGTGACCCCCGTGGGTCTCGCCTCGGCGGCCGAGGCCCAGTTCTACCGCGGCGAGGCGGTCCTGGCCGAGATGCAGGGGATCCAGCTGAAACTGCCGGAGAAGGTGCTGAAGGAGTCCATCGCCCGGAAACTGGCCCTGCTGAAGCAGGCCATGGACCTGCTGGCATCCGTGGAGGCCTTCGGACAGCCCAACTGGACCATCGCGGCCTGGTCCCGGCGCGGTTCGGGATACCAGGAACTGGCCGAGGCCATCGAGAACTCCCCGGTGCCGCCGGGACTGACCACCGACCAGAAACTGTTCTACCGGGAGGGACTGTCCCAGCAGGCGATGCCGATCTGGAACGCCTCCCGGGACTCCTACCGCCGGTGCGTCGAACTGGCCCAGCAGCTCCGCTGGTACAACCGCTACTCGGAGGAGGCCGAGGAACAACTGCTGAAGCTGGATCCGGGGTTCCGGACGCTGCCCGACATGCGGCCGCAGCCCGGCTTCTACAGCCTTAACGAGACGCGGGGAACGCTGAAGCCCGACCAGGAAGGGGAGAACGCCCCGAAATGGACCGACGAGGGGGTCCGGGACCGGATCCGGAAGGCCGCGGCCCGGTCCGACGCGAACGCCGGCGCCTGGTACAACCTGGGACTGCTGCGGTTCTGGGACCGGGACATCGCCGGGGCCCGGGAGGCCTTCCAGAAGGCCCTCGCGCTGGATCCCAAGATGGACGACGCGATGGGGCAACTGGGGCGCCTGGCCCTGCTGGAAGGGAATCTCGAGGCGGCCCAGGCCCAGTTCGCACGGGCCGTGGAAATCGACCCGGCGAACGCGGTCGCCAACTCCTTCTATGCCGCCCGGGCCCTCCGGGACAGGAAGTATCCCGAGGCGATCTCCCTGGCCCGCAAGGCCCTGGTCGCGGACCCGGACTCGATGGACGCCTACCAGGTCCTCGCGGCTTCCTACCTGGAAATGGGGCTGCCGGACCTGGGCATCCTGGTCGCCCGGAACGCCCTCTCCCTGAGTCCCGACGACGGGCCCATCCAGAACATCCTGGGCCTGATCTTCCTGAAGAAGGGCGAGGTGCGGCAGGCGGTCCAGCTCTTCCAGAAATCGGTCCGGGACGACCCCCGGCGTTTCAACAGCCGGATGAATTTCGGAGCCGTCACGCTGGCCTACAAGGACTTCGAGACCGCCCTGGACCAGTTTTCCGAGGCCCTGAAACTGGAACCCTCCAGTTACGAGGCGTCCCTGGGCCGGGCCGTCGCCCTCCGGGGATTGAACAAGGGGGAGGAGGCCCTGGCGCTCTACCGGCAGATCGACCGGGACGGCCAGAACCCCGACGTCCAGTTCAACCTCTGCGTGCTCTACCAGATGACCTTGCAGAAGAACGAGGAGGCGCAGCGGGCCTGCGAGACGTTCCTTCGGATCGCGCCCCCGCAGCATCCCCGGCGGAAGGAGGCGACCCGCCGGCTGGAGTCGATCCGGGCGACCATCGAGGCGCTGCGGGAACCGCCGCCCGCCGCTCCGGCTCCCGCTCCCGAGGGAACGCCTTGATCGGGGGAATGACCGGGAGGGATCGATTGTCAGCAGAGAAGGAGCGGCGTAGCATTCGGACGGGAGGTGGGTCATGAACAGGCTGCTGGTCGCCATCGGACTGACCCTCGGGCTGGCCACGGCCCCGGCCTGGGCGCAGCAGAAGAAGGAACCCCCGAAGAAGGGGGCCTCCGACGCGCCCCAGAAGACCTTCGACTTCAGCGACGAGGCCGGGGTCCTGGAGGCCGATTTCCTCCGGCCCAACCAGGGAGTGGCCGAGGCGGTGGTCCTGGAAGAGGGCCCCAGCCTGATCCGGGTGAGGACCGATTTCGTGGACGAGATCCTGAAGAGCGCCGAGGACCTCTGAGGTCCGACGAGGGGGAAACATGTCCAAGCAGACGCCCACCATCCGGGTCAGTCTTTACGAAGGGGGCACCCTGGTCCGGGAGGAGGTCTTCACCCAGAAGACCATCCGGATCGGGAGAGGGGGCCAGAACCACCTGCGGCTGCAGGGGGAAGGGATCTCCAACCTCCACTGCATGATCGAGTGGAAGGACTCGGGGGAGTTCCTGCTGTCGGACCTGGAGAGCGCCACCGGGACCTTCGTCAACGGCAAGAAGGTCAGCCATGCCACGCTGAACCCCGGCGACGAGGTGAAGGTCGGCGAGACGACCCTGGTGTTCGACTTCGAGGCGGGCCGGACGGCCGCCATCGCGGACGGATCCTGGACCGGGAGCCTGACCACCGCCACGGGACCGCTGGGCCTGGAGGTGGCGATGCTGTGGGGGGACCGGACCCTCTACACCGACCTGCTGCGGCCCGGCGAGACCCTGACCGTCGGGACGGACCCCAAGGCCCGCGTCTTCCTCCCGGAGGAGGTGGTCGGCGGCACCAATGTGGCACTGGCACGTCCCGACGGGGAGGACTTCCTGCTGGACGTCTCGCTCCCGGGGGCCGAGGGGGACTTCCTGGTCGAAGGGAGGATCGTCCGCCTGCCGGAGATGAGGCGCCGGGAACTGGTCGAGCAGGGACGCTACGTCCGGATCAACCGGAAGACGCGGGCCCGGCTCCAGATCGGATCCTTCGTGTTCGTGATGGGCCTGTCGCCCCTGCCCGCGAAGCGTCCCGTCGGTTCCTGGACCCGGCGCTTCAGCCTCCGGGAACACCTCTACCTGCTGGTGTCCCTGGTGCTGCACCTGGCCTTCATGGTGCTGGTGACGCTGGTTCCCGAGGAGCAGTTGCGGGCGGTTCGCGATCCCTACGAGCGGCGCACCGAGGCCCTGAAACGGATCCAGGTGGCGATGCTGGAGCGGAAGGTCGAGGAGGAGAAGAAGGAGCGGGAGGAGGAGCGGCGCAAGCTGGAGCAGGCCCAGCAGGTCCAGCAGCCGGGCACGGTCCTGAGCCAGCGTCCCGTGGACGAAAAGCCCACCAGCCGTCTCGTCACCGAGGACCAGGTCCAGAAGGACCGGCAGGTAGCCGACACGGCGTTGACCCGGGTCCTGGGGGACCAGCAGGACCTGATGAACCAGGTGCTGGATGCCGTCGGGCCGGGGATCGGCGGCGGCATGATGGGGATCCGGGTCATCGGGGACCGGGGCCTGGACGCCGAACTGGCCATGGGCCTGGACGCCTTCGGCGGGACCCTCGGCGGCGGGGGTGGCGGTGGTTTCCGGGGGACCGGCTGGGGCGGAGGGTCGGAGTTCGGACCGGCGGACCTCCGCGGCATCCAGGGCCTGTCCCGGAGCGAGGCCGAGGGCGCCGCATCGCGCCTGAAGTTCCGGGGTGGCGGCGAGCCGGTGGTCTATTCCGGTCCCTCGTCGGTCACCGGGGAACTGGACAAGGAAACGGTCCGCCGCTACATCCAGACCAAGATGGACCAGGTGAAGTGGTGCTACCAGCAGGAACTCCAGAAGAACCCGTCGCTCCAGGGCGACGTGAACATGGAGTGGCTGATCCTGGCCGACGGCAGCGTCGCACAGGTCCGGGTGAGCGGCGGATCGCTGGGGAGTCCGGCGGTGGAGCAGTGCCTGAAGACCCGCATCGTCACCTGGAAGTTCCCGGCGCCGAAGAGCGGCGGCATCGCGAGGGTGGTGTACCCGTTCATCTTCCGGGCCACGACGACCCGTTGAGTCCTTCGCCCTGCGGCAGGAGTCGATCATGAAGAAGGTCCTTTCCCTGGTGGTCCTGGTGCTGCTGTTCTCGGCGTGCAGCCGGGCCCGGAACGACTCGATCGCCCTGACCAACCGGGGCATCAAGGCCTGGGACCGGAAGGACGTCGCCGAGGCGAAGGCGCTCTTCGAGTCGGCCATCAACCTGTATCCGAAGAACGCCGCCGCGCACCTGCAGCTCGGCATGCTGCTGCTCCACGAGAAGGGGGACCTGGCGGGGGCCGAGCGGGAGTTGCGGGAGGCGTCGAGGCTGGCTCCGAAGGATGCCGAGGCGGTCTTCCAGACGGGGCGCCTGGCCATGGCGAAGAAGGACCTGGACGGGGCGCTGGCCCGGTTCCAGGAAGCCCAGAAACTGAACCCGGGACACGTGGGGGCCATCTTCTGGGCGGCGGACGTGCTGGCCCAGAAGGGAAGGCTTGGCGAGGCGGACGACCTGTACCGGAAGGCCATCGACCTGGACCCGAACTACGCCAGGGCCTTCTCGGGGCTCGGGAGCCTCTACCGGAAGCAGGGGGCGGAGAAGGAGGCTCTCGCGGTCTTCCAGGAGTGCGTCCGGCTGAATCCGGACGACGCGGAGTGCCACCACAACCTGGGGCTGATGCTGCTGAGCACCGGGGAGATCGACGGGGCGGTCGAGAGCCTGACCCGGAGCCTGGAACTGGACCCGGAGAACCTGGCCGGGGCCTTCAACCTGGCCAATGCCCTGATCCGGAAGAACCGCTTCCGGGAGGCCATGTTCTACCTGAAGAAGTTCATCGTCACCGCCCAGGTCACGGGGCAGTCCACCGAACTGATCGAGCCGGCCCGGCTCGTGCTCCAGACCGTGCAGGTCGCCATCAATCAGCAGGGGCAGTGATCCCCGTCCTCTCGGAAAACGTCCTCGATGCGTGGACCAGGGAACCGGCCACCCAGGTGGCCAGGGGCCTCGAAGCCAGCGTGGACCCGAGGAACGGGCTGCAGGGGCATCGCCCGACCAGATCTCCGGCGGCCGGGACCCAGATTCCCTCGGGATCCCAGAGGAAGCAGTCGGCCCGCAGGCCCTCGGCGACGGCTCCCCGGTCCCCAAGGCCCAGCAGGCGGGCCGGTGCGGTCGAAAGAACCTCCACGGCGCGGTCCAGCGACAGCAGACCCCGTTGGACCAGTCGGAGGATCGCCGGGACCGACGTTTCGAGGCCGGGGACACCCGATGGGGCCTGGTCGTAGGGCAGGGCCTTCTCCTCGGGGGTGTGGGGCGCGTGGTCCGTGGCCACGGCGGCGATGGTGCCGTCGGCCAGCGCCCGCCGGAGGGCCTCCCGATCGCCTGCCAGGCGGACCGGGGGGTTCACCTTCAGCCAGTTCCCCTGGGCCGCCGTGTCCTCCGCGGTGAACCAGAGGTGGTGGGGCGTCACCTCGCCGGTGAGACCCGGGTGGTCCCGTAGGACCTCCAGTTCCCTCTCCGAGGAAAGATGGCAGAGATGCAGGCGCCTGCCCGGGCGCCAGAGGGCGGCCACCCGGAGGGCCCCCTGAACCACGGCCTCCGGGGGACGCAGCAGGTGGTGGTCCGCCGCGGTGGAATCCGGGCGGAGGCCCCGGCGGGCCTCCCGGAGCACCGCCTCGTCCTCGGCGTGGAAGACGAAGAGGCACGGGAACCGGTCCACAGCCCGGTCGAGCGCCCGATCTCCCGAGAGGAGGTCCCCGGTGGTCGCCCCGAGGAAGACCTTCACGCCGGCGAAGGACGGTTCGTCCAGGCACCGGGCGATCTGGTCCTGGTTGTCCTGCCCCAGTCCGAGGTAGAACAGGACCTCGCAGCGGGCGACCTCCCGGGCCCGGGCATGCTTCGCCCGCAGGTCCTCGGCGCCCAGCGTCGGGGGCACGGTGTTCGGCATGTCGCAGACGGTGGTGACGCCTCCGGTGACCGCGGCCCTGGTCCCGCTTTCCAGGTCCTCCTTGTGGGTGAGCCCGGGGTCCCGGAGGTGCACGTGCATGTCCACCGCACCCGGAAGCAGCCAGGCGCCCCGGGCGTCCACCTCCGGGACCGGCTTCCGGGAATGGACCGACCGGTCGATCCGCCGGAACCGGCCCTCCTCCACCAGGACGTCCCGCCCGGATTCGTCGTTCGTGCCGGGCAGCCGCACGTTCCGGAACACCAGCGACCGATGGTCCATCGGGGCCTCCTGTCGAACGGGAATGATAGAGGGGGAACGGCCCGAAGAAAACTTGCCGCTGCCGGGGACAGGCCCCTATACTCGGGCTGCCATGAGCGTCCAGAACCTCCAGCGCCTGGTGGAACACCACGGAATCGGGGACCTGCTGCACCGGGCTGTCCTGATCGTCGATGACGAGCCCGAGAACCTCGACGTCCTGGAGGCCGTGCTTCAGGACGAAGGGGTCCGGGTGATCCGGGCCTCCGACGGGGATTCGGGGCTGCAACTGGCCCTGTCGGAACCCCTGGACCTGGTGATTTCGGACCAGCGGATGCCCGGCCTGACCGGCGTGGACCTGCTGTCGCGCCTGACCTCGGAACGGCCGGACGTGGCGGGGATCGTGCTGTCGGCCTACACCGACGCGCCGGTGATCCTCCAGGCCATCAACGAGGCCAAGGTCTTCCGGTTCCTGACCAAGCCCTTCGATATCGGCCACCTGGTCCAGACCTTCCGGGAAGCCCGGGAGATGGTGTTCTATCGCCGGGCCGTCGCCGGACTGCTGGAAAAACTCGCCGCCCGGAACGAGGACCTGACCCGGACCCTCCAGGAACTCCGGGAGGCCCAGGAGCGGATGCTGCACATGGAGCGGCTCAGCAGCATGGGCCGGCTGGCGACCGGGGTGGTCCACGACCTCCGCAACGCCCTGATGGGACTGACCTTCCTGGAGGCGGACCTGGAAACGATGGGCGCCTCCGAGGAAATGAAGGAGTCGGTGCGGGTGGGGCTGTCGGGACTCCATACCCTGATGGGAACCCTGGAGTCGCTGCACCAGTTCTCCCGGGACGGCCGCCTGGGGACCGCCATCTCCACGGTGGACCTCGCCGACCTGGTCCGCAGTGCCCTGGTGGTGATGCGCGGCGACGTGGAGTTCCGTCGTCGAAACGTGCAGGCGACCCTGGGGGACGGACTCCCGACGATCCAGGGGGACCGGGGGAAACTGATCCAGGTGCTGGTAAACCTGCTGCGGAACGCGGTCCAGGCCACGGTCCAGGGACAGACCATCGGGGTGAATGTCGAGGTGCTGGAGAACGGGCAGGTCCTGCTGGTGGTGGAGGACGAGGGCCCGGGCCTTCCCGAAGGGGTGTCGGCCCGGCTGTTCGACCCGTTCGTCAGCACGAAGGGGGAGGGTGGGCTCGGAATGGGCCTCTACATGGCCCGCCTGGTGGTCGAGGCCCACAACGGCGAGATCCGTGCGGCCAATCGTCCCTCCGGGGGGGCGCGGTTCGAGGTCCGCCTCTGGACGGACCCCGGGGGTTCGAACCATCCGGTGGACGGCCCGTCAGTCTGATGCCAGGCCCGGGGCCCCGGCTCGATCGGGGCGGGGACTCCCCGGGGGCATGGAATCCTCACGTTCCTGCAACAGCACCATTGACACAGAGGCGTCATTCTGGGAAAATCCGCCTGTTTCGAAGCCTGCGGCGATGGGATGCGGGCAAGAACTTCTTTCCAGGAGAGGTCGAGATGAAGAAGTGTCTGGGGATCCTCGCGGTGCTGGCGATGGCCGTCGGCGTGACGGCCTGCGACAGCAGCAATGACAACGGGCAGGACGTGATCATCCCGCCGACGGACACCGGGGCCGACACCGGCCGGGACACGGTGAACCCGCCGACGGACACCGGGACCGACACCGGCCGGGACACGGTGACGCCGCCGACGGACAACGGGACGGACACCGTGACGCCGCCGACGGACAACGGGCCCGACACCGTGACGCCGCCGACGGACAACGGGACCGACACCGCGCCGACGCCGACGGACCAC
>JAGOKF010000111.1 GCA_017994695.1 Myxococcota bacterium
GCCTGATCGTCGATGTCCACGAGGAAACCCGAGATGACGGCGGCATGGTGGGTGCTGGCGGTGCTGCTGGCCCTGGGGGCCGGTGCGTGGTGGGTCCGGTCCCGGAAGGCGGCGGGCGATGGCGGGCGGACTGCCGGGGCGGCGGATCGGTGGGAACGGATGGCCGACGAGGCCCGGAAGCGGGCTGCGGACCCCTTCCGGTCCCCCCCGGTGGAAATGAGCGTGCTGTTCCAGGGCCTGTCGGCCAGGGACACGGAGGCGTTGATCTCCGCGTACCGGGATCACCTCCGGGCCAACCTCGAAGCCCTGGGCCTGGAGGGTGCCGGGGACCGGGAGATGCTGCCGGACCTGCGGTACCGGGACGACCCCGACTGGGTGATGCGTCTGGACGGACTGACGGCCCCCCAGGCCCGGGACCTGCTGGACCGGGTCCGGCAGGCCGGCGGCCGGGCCCGGGTCCGGACCTTCTTCATCCGGGACAAGGGCTTCCTGGCGGACGACGGGTCGGAGGACCTGGAACTGGAGTTCGCGGTCTGGACCCGGGCCCCGGCCGACAAGGACCTGTCCCCCCTGTCGGGCCTCTACCGGGAGTGTTCGCAACGCAACGCACGGGCCCTGGGACTGGGCCCCGAGGATCTCACCCCCTCGGGAGAACCGGAACACCAGGGGGGGAACCAGGTCTGGCAGCCCCTGACCTGGGACCAGGCCTGGACCCTCCACCAGGAGGCCCTGCGAAACGGGATCCCGTCGGCGATCCGGGGTCTGTTGCCCTTCCCGGGAGAGTGAGACCCGACGGGTCGATGCGGGGCGCCGTCGCCGGAACCCGTCAGGGATTCGGGTCGGGACCGGGGGTGCCTCTTTGGACCTCCTCCTCCCGGGCCAGGGCCTCCGAGTACCGCTCCAGCAGCCGGCGGCCGTGGCGGCGCCAGGCCAGGGCGGCGGCCTTCAGGTCCGCGGCGATTCCGGGACGTTCCCGCCGCAGGTCCTGGGTCTCCCCGGGGTCCTCCTCGAGGTCGAACAGGAACTCGTCGCCACCCCCGTACTGCTGGATCCACTTCCAGCGACCGTACCGCACCGCCAGGGGGCTCACCGGGAGGCGGCCGGCCATGAAGACCGGCCGGGGCACCGGGTCCCTGGTCAGGTCTCGCCCCTGCCAGGTCCAGGGCACGGCGATTCCCAGCAGGGAGGCCAGCGTGGGAGCGACGTCCTGGTGGGAGGTCGGCTGGAGGACCGCCCGTCCCGACGGGACGCCCGGCCCCGCCAGCAGCCAGGGCACCCGGACATGCTCCTCGTAGAGCCTGGGACCGTGACCGGCCCCGCCGGGGTGTTCCTGGAAACCCTCCCCGTGGTCCGACAGCACCGCCACCAGCGTGTCGTCCCGGTGCCCGGCGGCCGCCAGGCCCTCCAGCAGGTGCCCCAGCACACCGTCGACGTAGGCCATCGCCCGGGCATGGTCCTCCCGGGACCCGACGGCCTGGCCGGGAAACCCCGGGAAGTCGTAGGGATGGTGTCCCACGGCCACGTTGTAGATCACCGCGAACGGCTGGTCCGGTCCGGCGGTCCGGGCGGCCAGGTGATCCAGGATGGCCCGGACCGTCACTGCCTCGTCGAGCCCCCAGGAGTTGCGCCAGGCGCCCTCCCCGCCGGGCATGTCGGTGAAATCGTGGAGGACCTCGGGGTGCTGGCGTTCCAGGAACTCCCGGAGGCGCTCGAACCGCCCATCCCCAGACAGGAAGACCGCGGTATGCCATCCTTCCCGGCGCAGCACCGACAGCAGGCCGTCCGGACAGGCATCCCGGAACCGGAGGTCGCTTTCAGGCCGGTCCCCAGGCCAGGGCTGCTCGGAGCAGAACAGCGAGAAGATGCTCTTGAAGGTCTGGGGCCAGGGCGTGTAGTGGGCCTCGAACAAGATCCCCCGACCCGCCAGGGACCGGAGGACCGGCAGGTCCCCCTCGCCGGCGGCCTGGAGGACCCTCGCGGGC
Source organism: Myxococcota bacterium (assembly GCA_017994695.1). Classification (GTDB taxonomy): domain Bacteria; phylum Myxococcota_A; class UBA9042; order DTJE01; family DTJE01; genus JAGOKF01. Next base: position 1,983 of record JAGOKF010000111.1, read on the forward strand.
ACCGATTCCAGCACCACCATCAGCAGGTTGGAACGCCCGGGACGGGCCTCGGCCAAGGGGGCCTGGGGGGCCTGCGGCAGGGGCGCCAGGGGAGCCTGGAAGCGGAAGGAGACCGGCCCGTCCTCTTCGGGATCCTTCCACCGGTCCCGGGCCAGGCGGAACGCCGACCCCAGCAGGTCCGGGATCTCCGATCGCTCCTGCTCCCAGGTCATCACCCGGGTTCCCAGGAGCCGGCCGGACGAGAGGGCCGGTGCCAGCAGGCCCGAGGAGGCCATCCACAGGGCCCCCGCGACGGTTGCCACGGCCGCACCCCGCCGGGACACCCGGATGTTCCGGCGGCCAAAGGCCTCCCGGACGGCCAGTCCCAGGGCCATCGACCCGCCGACCACCGCCAGGCGGCCCGGCGTCAGGTACAGGGAGATCGAGTCCCGGAGGGCCTCGGAGACCAGCCCGCCCGAGGATTCCTCGCCTCCGAGGAGGTACTGGAGGGCGACGGCGTCCATGGGGGTCCCCAGCACCTGCCGGACGAACCCGCTGACGGGCACGTAGAACCCCAGGATGGCGATCACAGCCCCTTCGACGATCCTCGCCGGGCCCTCCCATCCCCCCCGGCGGAGGGGCCAGGCCAGGCCGAGGGCCACCAGGGCCCCGGCCGTCGCCCCCGCGAGGTCCATGCCCAGGAAGAGGGGCATCTTCAGCAGCAGCAGGGGCACGCGGATCTCCCCCCACTCGCCGCCCTGGACCAGCGCCACGGTCCGGACAACCCGGTAGGGGAGGTGGATCGCCGCCATGGCCGCGAAGACCGCCCAGAACCTGCCGCGATTCCGATCCATGAAGGAACGGTCCGTCCCGAGGCGACGAAGAATAGCACGGCGGGACCGGGGGGCGGCATCAGGCCGGGGTCCCGGGTCTCCCATGACATCGCCGGTGCCTCCTGGTATGCTGGCCCGGGCCGGGAATCACGACTGCCGGCGGGGAATACCGATGCGGATGCTGGTCACCGGAGCCACGGGATTCATCGGACGGCGCCTGGTGAAGGAGGCCCCGGGTCCGGTGACGGTGCTGGCCCGGGATCCCGTCCGGGCCCGGGAGATCCTCGGGCCGGTGGACGCCTTCCGGTGGGACGCCCTCGAAGGGCCCCCGCCGAGGGAGGCCTTCGAGGGCGTCGAGGCGGTGGTCCACCTGGCCGGGGAATCGGTCGCGGGCCGGCGCTGGACGGAGGCCTACAAGGACGCGGTGCTCCGGAGTCGATCCCAGGGCACCCGGAACCTGGTGGCGGCGATCCGGGACCTCCCGTCCCCGCCGGCGGTGCTGGTGTCGGCCTCGGCGGTGGGCTGGTACGGGGACCGGGGCGACGAGGAACTGGCCGAGACCTCGCCGCCGGGAGAGGGGTTCCTGGCCCGGGTCTGCCGGGAATGGGAGGCCGAGGCCCTGGCGGCCGAGGACCTGGGGATCCGGGTCGTCCTGGCCCGTCTGGGCCTCGTGCTGGGACCGGGAGGAGGCACCGTCCAGGCGCTGTCGCCCCTGTTTCGCAGGGGCCTCGGGGGCCCCATCGGCCTGGGGCGGCAGTTCGTGCCCTGGGTATCCCTCGAGGACGTCGCGGGCCTGGTCCTCCACGCGGTCCGTCGCCCCTCGATCCGGGGCCCCCTGAACGTCACGTCCCCCCGGCCGGTGCGCCAGCGGACCTTCGCGGCCGCCCTGGGCCGGGCCCTGGGCCGTCCCGCCCTGCTGCCGGCGCCGCCGCTGCTGCTCCGGCTGGTCCTCGGGGAGTTCGCCGGGGAACTGCTGGCCTCCCGGCGGGTCATCCCCCGGGTGGCCCTGGAATCGGGCTATTCCTTCCGCCTCCCCGATCTTCCGGAGGCAATCCGGGCCGCCTTGCGATAATCTAGGCGGTCCTTCCGGGAGACTCCCATGAGCCGTTCCTCGGTGCTGTGGCCCCTGCTGGTCTCCGCCCTGGCCTGCCAGACCTGCAAGACCGCCGACGTGGTGCAGGCCCCCCCCGCGGCGGAGGAGACCCCGACCCCCCTCCAGGTGGACCTCTTCGTGATGTCCCAGTGCCCCTACGGGGTCCAGGCCGAGGAGGCCCTGTTCCCGGCCCTGGATCGCCTGGATGCCCATACCCGGTTCCGGCTCCACTTCATCGGCGGCGTCGGGGAGGACGGCAGCCTGGACTCGATGCACGGAGAGGACGAACTGACCGGGGACCTGCTGCAGATCTGCACCGCCGAGAAGGCCCCGGCAAAACTCCGGCCCCTGGTCCTGTGCATGAACCAGGATGCCTCGGCGATCCCGGGCAACTTCCTGGAGTGCGCCCGGTCCCTGGGCATCGATCCGGCCCCCGTCACGGCCTGTGCCGAGGGCGACGAGGGGAGGAGACTCCTCGGGCAGTCCTTCCGGCTGGCCGAGGGCATGGGAATCGGCGGGTCGCCCACATTGCTGCTGGCAGGGACGCCCTACGAGGGGCCCCGGACCCCCGAGGCGTACCTCCGGGCCCTCTGCCGGTCGTTTGCCGGGACCCCGCCCCGGACCTGCCAGGAGCTTCCGCCCCCCCGTCCCATCCCCCTGACGGTGGTCAGCGACACCCGCTGCTCGGCCTGCGGCCCGGCGGTGGAGGAGGGCACCCGCCAGTTGCGGACGATGTTCGAGGGCCTCCAGGTCCGGGTGGTGGACTACGGCACCGACGAGGGCAAGGCCCTCTACCGCCTCCTCCGGGACGCGGAACAGCCCTACCTGCCGGCCTTCCTCTTCGGCCAGGAGGTGACCCAGGACGCCTTCTACGCCCAGGTGACCCGCTTCTTCCGGCCAGTGGGGACCTACCAGATGCTGGCGGTGGAGGCCACCTTCGACCCGACCTCGGAGATCTGCGACAACCAGGTGGACGACGACGGCAACGGACTCGTGGACTGCGGGGATCCGGGCTGCGCCCAGACGCTGGCCTGTCGGCCCGACCGGCCGAACCGCCTGGAGGTCTTCGTGATGAGCCACTGCCCCTTCGGCATCCTTGCAATCCAGTCCATGAAGGAGGTGGTCGAGGCCTTCGGGGACCCCCTGGAGTTCCAGGTGCACTTCCTGGCCGACGAGACCGCCCCGGGGACCTTCGAGTCGCTCCACGGTCCCGCCGAGGTCGAGGAGGACCTCCGGCAGGTCTGCGTCCAGCGACTGGCGAAGAAGCCCCGGGACTTCCTGGCCTACCTGTGGTGCCGCAACGGCGACCTGTCGGCGCCGGACTGGCAGAAGTGCCTGCCCGACCGGACCCTGGCCCGGAAGGTCCAGCAGTGCTTCCAGGGCCCCCAGGGCCGGCAGTGGCTGTCGGAAGACCTGAAGATCGGGGAGGCCCTGGGCATCGGAGCCAGTCCCACCTGGCTGGTGAACAACCGGCACCTGGCCAACGGCCTGTCGCCGGCGGAGATCCAGCAGATGATCTGCCAGCACAACCCCGCGCTGGCGGGCTGCAAGACCCCCCTCTCGGAGGGATCGGGGGACCTGCCCTCCGGCGGCGGGTGCGGGGCTCCCTGACCGCAGGAGGAACCGATGATCCGATCTGGAGTCCCCTGGACCCTGGCCGCGTTGCTGGTGGCGGGATGCGGGGAAGGAGCGGCGGGAGGCGACTCCGGGCCTCGCCCGGACGTTCCCGGAGACGTCGAGCAGGCGGAGATCCCGGGGGATCCGGGCCTTCCTCCGGCGGACCCCGGAACCGACCCCGCGTCCGAAATCCCGACGGGCGACCTCCCGGTGGACATCCCGGACGCCGGAACCGACTCCCCCGGGGAGGTCCTGCCGGAGGGGTTCTGGGCCCGGGGACCCGAATTCCCGCTGCCGCCTGAACTGGCCGCCCTGGCTCCCGGGGCCTTCGACCGGATGTCGCTCTTCGCCACCCGGGTCGAGGGACCTCCCGAACGCCGACCGGACGTGGGCCACCGGGGGGCCTTCGGGACCGGCAACGGGCACGTCTTCGCCCAGGTGGGCCTGGCGGATCCCCTGAACACGCTCCACAGCCTGGTCGGACCGACCTACGAGCGGCGCCCCAACTTCTTCGGGGACTTCGCGGTGCGGCTCCTGGCCCCCGGGGAACCGGGCCCGGTTCCCTTCGACGAGGAGTGGGCGGGACGCAGCCTCTCAGCCCCGGTGGTGGTGACCCGGGCGATCCGGGACGGGATGACCCTGGTGACGGTGGACCTGGGGGCCCCCGAGGGACTCGCGGACCTGCCCCCGTCGTGCTGGATCCGGGGCCTGATGGTGCAGTCGTCCGGGGACCGGGAGGGCTGGTCGCTGGTGGTGGAGGCGACGAACGAACAGGCCCCCCTGCCGGGAGGCAGGATGCGGGAAAGCGGCCCCGCCGGGGACGGCCGGATCCGGGACCTCGTCAGCGGCCTGGTGGGCGCTACGAATCCCCAGGTCGAGGGAAGGCGATCGGTCCTGCCCCTGGGGTCCTTGTCGGCGGGGTCGTCCCGGTGGTTTTTGTGGGTCGCCTGCGCCTCTGATCGCCCCGCCTCGGCCCCGCCGCCCGAGGACTGGCCCCTCCGGTCCTCCGCGGCTCCCGAGGACCTGCTGGCCGAGGCCCTCCGGCTGGCGGCAGCCGGCCACCAGGACTGGAGCGGCCGGACGGTGCAGATGGACCTCCCGGACCCCCTGGTGGCGGACTTCCTGGAAGGCATGAAGATGACCCTGAAGGTCCAGACCGCCACCACCGGGGCCAGTTGCCCGATGTCCGAGTACACCCGGACCTGGACCCGGGACAACATGGGCCCCGTGCTGGCCCTGCTGGCCTACGGGGCCTTCGAGGACGTCGCCGCCATCCTGGACTACCTGGAGGCGGCCATCCGCTGGTCGGGAGACCTCCGGAACAGCTACGACGCGGACCTGGACCCCGCCGGGGCCCCCCCGGCCCCCGACTGGGCCTCCCTGGGCACCCTGGACGGCCGGGTCGCCGCCGAGACGCCCTCCTACCTGGTCCGGATGCACACGATCCACGCCCGCCAGTCCGGGGACCTCTCCCGGGTGGCCTCCCGGGTGCCGCTGCTGCGCCGCTGCATGATGGATCAGGCCTTCGGCCCCGACGACCTGCTCCCCTTCACCGGGGACGAGACCTACCGGGCCGCGATGAACGCCGCTCTGGGGGTACCGGACCTGGACTACCCGCACCACGACCGGTCCTGGTCCCTGAACTCGACACTGCTGTGGCTCGGGGCCGCCCGGGACCTCCAGGAAATGCTGGAAACCATGGGTGAATCGGCGCTGGCAGGCGACCTGCGGGACCGGGCGGAGCGGATGGCGTACCGGGCCCTTCCCCGATTCCTGCTCCCGGACGGGTGCCTGGCGGCCTTCCTGGACCGCGACACCGAATCCCCGTCGGCGCCCTTCGAGGATGCCTCCCTCCAGGTCACCTGGAGCGGCTGGCTCGACGGCGACGAGCCCCTGGCCCAGACCTCCCTCCGGTGCCTGGAAGGCCGCATCCGCCGGGCCCCCGGGGAGTGGGTGACCCCCCTGGACCCCTACTGGGCGGGCACGATGGGAGCCTGGGAGGGGATCTACACGGGCATGCTCCCGGGGTACACCCTGGCGGCGATGACGGCCATCGGGCACCCCGAGGCCCAGGCGGCCTTCGACGCGGTCCGACTCTCCCTGGACACCAGCGGCAACCTCCAGGAATACCTGGTCTTCGACGACCACTCGGGGGTGTCCCTGGTCTATGACCCGACCGGCGTGATCGGGGACTACACCGCCAAGTTCCGTCCCTGGGAAGGCGGCATCGTCGCCGAGGCGGCCCTGCGCTACCTGCTGGGCTTCGCTCCCGACGCCCTCCGGGGCACCCTCTCCCTGCGGCCCCACCTGCCGGACGCCTGGCCCCGGATGGCCTTCCGGGGCCTCCGGGCCGGGCAGTCGCGCTTCGACGTGGCGGTGGAACGGGGGAACACGCCCGGGACCTTCCGGGTGGAAATCCGCCGGGAGACCGGCGCCGACCCGACCCCCTTCGCCTGGACCCTCCGGTGGGACGCCTCCTTGGGGCTTCCTGCCTTCCGGGTGGACGGATCGGAGGTCCCGGACCAGGAGATCCGGCGCCTCGAGACCCTGTTCGGCACCACCTCGGCCCTGGTCTCCGGCGGGGAGATCCCCCTCGACGGACGGCCGGTGGTCGTCGAGATCGTCGTTCAGCCAGGAGATCCCCGATGACTCGATGGTCCCTGTCCATCCTGCTGCTGATCGTCCCCCTGGCCTCCTGCGGGGGTTCCGGAACCGGATCCGACGTGCCGGTCCAGGAGATCCTGATCCCCGACTTCGAGTCCCCGGGAGCGGACCCCTCCCCCAACGACGCGGGACGGGAGGACCCGTCCACCGAGGCAGGGGATCCCCTCGCGGAAGAGGAGCGTCCCACCCCGGAAGACCTCCCCGATCCCGGTCCGGGAGAGGATCCGGGGAATCCCGACGTCGTCCCCGATGCCACTCCCGATGCCTCGCCGGACGACCTCCCCGATCCCGGGGCCCCGGACCCCGGAACGGCGGACCTCTCCGACGGCCCCGGCAATCCCGACCTGCTCCGGGACGACGGCCCCGTTTCCCCGCCCTGGCAGGGCCTCTTCGACCCCGCGTGGATCCGGGACGCCACCACGGCCGAGTGCACCTTCACCGAGACCGGCACCCAGTGGAAGGACGGTGTGCAGGTCCGGGTCTTCCAGGTCTCCTACCGGTCCTGGGAATACCGCGACGGCGGCCTGTCCCCGATCCGGATCCGGGGATTCGCCTCCCGGCCCGTCGCCGGCACCGGGCGCCTCCCGGGGGTCGTCCAGGCCCACGGCCTCGGGGGGATGGCCGAGGAGAGGCACGCCACCGGCACGTCGGCCCTGACCGGGGCCTTCGTGCTGGCCTACACCGGCCCCGGCGGCGGCACCGACGATCTGGGGAACCGGTCCGAGGGGCTGCCCGCCGGGGACCGGAACGGCTACCGGATGTTCGACACGCTGGAAGACCCCCGGGGATCCTGGTTCTGGGGGCACACGGTGGCGGCACTCCGGGGACTCACCTGCCTGGCCACGCGGCCCGACGTGGACCCTGAACGCCTGGGCATGACCGGCTTTTCCGCGGGCGGCGTCGCGACGCTGATGGGGGCGGGCGTGGACGATCGCATCCGGGCGGCCGTCCCCCTCTCGGCCTCGGGGGCCTGGGACGTGGCCGTGGAGGCCCCGAACGCCTGGCAGCACGTCCTGCTCCGGCAGGCGGGCCTGACGACCGCGAGCCCCGAGTGGACCCGGCTGATCGACCACCTGGACTCGGCCCGGCTGCTGCCCGACACCCGGGCCGAGGTGCTGATGGTGAACGGGTCCGCCGACGAGTTCTTCCCCCTGACCGCCCACCGGGCCACCTATGACGCCATCCCGGGTTCCGCCAAGCGGACCGCCCTGGCGGGCAACTTCGACCACGGGTGCTATACCGTCGTGTCGGTGGAGCCCAAGGACGACGTCACGGCCCGGGCCGAGCGGGCCGCCTCGGGAGGCCAGTGGTTCTGGTTCCACCACGTCTTCGGGACCGATTCCCGGTGTGCCCGGGTCCCCGAGAGTCCCGCCGCCCCGACCTTCACGAACCTGGGAGGCGTGTTCGGGGCCTCCACCCTCGTGGACACCGGCGGCTCCTCCCTGAAGGTGGTCGAGGTCCGCCTGTGGATCAGCCAGGACGCGAAGGTCTGGGTCAGCCGCCGGATGGAGGACCAGGGAGGCGGCCTCTTCCTCACGCCGGCGAGCGAGGTCTTCCCCTGGGACCCGACGGGCCTGGCCTCCTACGTGGACGTGGTCTACTCCACGAAGGACCTGATCGGCGCGAAGCAGTTCTCCCTGTCCAGCCGCCCGATCCTGCCTGCCGCCTTCGTGCCGGACATCCGGCAGATGGACACCTGCATGTGACAAGCCCCGATCGGGGATGCCCTACCGGTAGAGGTCCGTGACCTCGACGACCAGGCGGGCCCGGGCATGTTCCGAGTCGGCCACGATCTCGTGGTCCCGGATCGGCATCTGCCCCCGCCAGGCCACCAGGGCCTGGTGGATGTCGAACTGCCACTCCTTCACGTTGTAGCGGGGGTACCAGTCCGCCTCGAGCAACTGGAAGTCCAGTCGCAATTCCTCCATCCCGTCGAAGACGGGCCCCTCGAAGACCACCTTCTCGGGGCGGACCGTGGTGTTCGCCTTCTGGGTCCAGAGCGGAGCCGTCCGGTGCTCCGGGCGGTCCTCGTGGGCCAGGATGTCCTCTCCGAAGGTCGTCTGCACATAGGGGTTGTAGCGGACCTCGACGGCCCAGGTCACCTCGGCCGGGGCCGAGCCGTGCTCCCCGTCGAACAGGGAATGGCTCTCCCGGTCCTTCCGGATCAGCACCTCGGCCAGGCGGACGGTCACCCGCCGGTGGTGGAAGAGATGGGCCGCGGCCATCATCGCAGCCGTGCGGGTCTCGGGGACCTGCATGTGATATTCCCGGACCAGGCTGTGGGAGGCCTCGACGTGACGGCCCGAGGAGAGGGTCACCCCGCCGGGGGACCCCTGGCGATGGAAGTACTCGTCCTCGGTGTACATGATGCCGTCGTTGGGCTCGTCCCCGGGGTTGTTGAGGTCCAGCAGCGGGATGTTCAGGGCCTCCCGGAGGAAGGGGTCGGTCCCGCCCAGGTGATGGATCCGGATGCCCCGGAGCAGCGGCGAGTTGCCCTCCCAAAGCCGGTGGTCCCAGGCGGCCGCGCGCTCCTGGACGAAGTCGGGGTTCAGCACGACGAAGTCCGACAGCATCAGGCCCACCGCCGAGGCCACGTTCTGGACCGACGGGTTGTCGTAGAGCCGGGCCAGCCGGGCCCCGGCGATCACCCCGGCCGAGGTGAACCACCGGACCACCTTCCCCTCGGAGGCCAGGCCGTCCAGGTCGTTCTCCAGCAGATAGCGCGTCACGTAGCAGCCCATCGAGTGGCAGGCGATCTGCACCTGCCGTGCCCCCGTGGCGGCCATCTTCCACCGGATGAACCGGGCCGCCACCAGGGCGTAGCGGTGGATGGCGTCGGGACTGTCGTACGAGAACCGCTCGATCTCGGCCACGTCGGCGGGGGTCATCCAGGAGGCCGGGGTGCCCCCATAGTACTCCACGGAGGTCATCTGGTCCGGGCGCAGGGCCAGCCCTGGCCGGAAGTGATGGGGAGTTGGAGCAACGGGTCCCAGTAGTGGGGCGGTGGGCGTGGACGAGGCGGGGGAATCGCAAATTCGCAGGTATGTGGAGGGAGGGGGGCGGACGTTTTCT
>JAGOKF010000157.1 GCA_017994695.1 Myxococcota bacterium
AAGGCCCCCTGGGATTCGGGCTCGTCGGTCCACTCCACGAAGTCCCCGGTCTCGGTCGTCGCGGCCCAGGCCCGGATCCGCCGCCGCAGGGAGGCCTCGATCCCCTGGAAGAGGTCGGGGTGATCCTGGGCGGTCTCGAGGCGCTGGAGGCAGAGGTAGTTGGACCGCCCCTTCAACAGGGCGCTGGTGAAGGGAATCCCCAGGACCTCCCGCAGAAAGGGGATCTCCTTCTCCATCACCTGGGCCATCAGGGTCCGGGTGCCCGTCGCCACCACGGTCTTGCGGCCCGACAGGATGGCCGGCACCAGGTAGCCCAGAGTCTTGCCGACGCCGGTCCCCGCCTCGACGAGGCAGACGTCGTTTTGGGCGATGGCCCTGGCGACGGCCAGGGCCATTCGCTGCTGCTCGGGACGATGCTCCCACCCCGGCAGGGAACGGGACAGCAGCCCCCCGGGACCGAAGAAGGCCTCGATGTCCGGCGGCGGGTTCATCCGCCCGTCCTCCCTGGCCGCGCAAGGATACGTTGGCCCCTCCCCGGGAACAACCGGCTCCCCTCCCCTGCCCAGGTGCCGGCCGCGATCCGACTCGATCCGCCTGCTCCGGGGTTCCCGAATCCGTGGTATGAAACCCCCGGGCCTGGGAAGTCCGGCCCTTTCCGGGGAGGAGGAGGACATGCATCGGGTGCCGCCGGCGGTGGATCGAGGGCGATGCAACGACTGCGGGAGATGCGTGCCGGTCTGCCCCGCCGGGGTGATGCGGATGACCCCCGAGGGACTCCGGACCGTTTCGGCGGGATGCCTGGCCTGCGGCCATTGCGTCGCGGCCTGTCCCCGGGAGGCCCTGTCCATCGGCGGACTGGAGTTCGCCAGGCGCTTCGAGACCGTCGAGACGGACCTCCGGTGGGTCCCCCACGGCCGGTCCGACGGGGGATCGCTGCTGTCGCTGATGGCCTCCCGGCGATCGTGCCGCAACTTCCTCGACCGGCCCGTTCCCGAGGCGATGATCCGGGACCTGGTCCAGGCGGCCACGCTGGCCCCCTCGGGAACGAACTCCCAGGGCTGGACCTTCACCGTCCTGCCGGACCGGGCCGCGGTGGTGGCCTTTGGGCAGCGCTGCCTCAAGTTCTTCGACCGGCTGGTCCGCCTGTCCGAAATCCCCTGGCTCCGGGCGGGGCTCCGCCTGCTGGGGCGGCCGGAACTGGCGGCGTTCCACCAAGACTACGCCCCGGCGGTCCGGGAGGGCATCGACCTCTTCCGGCGGCGGGGCGTGGACCGGCTCTTCTGGGGGGCCCCCGCCGTGATCCTGATCGGGTCGCTCCCGGGGAGCACCACCCCCCGGGAGGACGCCCTGCTGGCCGCCCAGAACCTGCTGCTGGCGGCCCACGCGATGGGCCTGGGGACCTGCCTGGTCGGGTTCGCCGTCGAGGCCCTGCAGCGGGATCCCTCCCTCCTGCGGTCCCTGGGATGCCGTCCCGGCGAGCGGATCCACGCGGTCGTCGCCCTGGGATGGCCCGGACCGGCGGAACGCTACCGGCGGTTCCCCGGCCGTTTCCGCCCCCCGGTGCGATTCCGGAAGGCCCGGGACTTCGTGACAGGATGACCGGACGGCGGGAACGGGACCTCCCGCGACGTTCGCCGTTCAGGGGAGGCGCGGCACCCGCAGGGTCGGTCCCGCCTCGACGGACAGGCTCGCGAGCCCGTGGAACATCTCCCCGTCGATGATGGGGTCCAGGGTCCCCCCCTCGGCGGCCTCGACCTCCATGCGCCGCCCGGCGAACTCGTGCCAGGTCTCCCCGGGCACCGGCCGCCCGGCCACCAGGAAGGTCCACTTCCAGGCGCACTCCAGGCGGTTCATCGCCCCGACGACGACGTGCATGCGCCCGGGATCGGCGGCGTAGGGGAAGAGCCGCATCGTCCCGAAATCGATGTCCACCGAGGAGACGTGGAGGCCCTGGTAGAGGCCGTAGGGGAACCTCCGGCCATCGACGGTCACCCGGGCCGGCGTGCCCCCGAGGACGTCGTCGGCAAAGGACCGGAGACCTCCCAGCCAGGGAATCGCCGACAGTCCCGGCAGGGAGGCCACCTGCCCCGCGGCCGCCTTCAAGGACACCTCGATGATCGTCCAGGGGTTCGGGTCCGAGGACTGGTAGTACTTCGCGAAGAACCGCTGCCCGATGCCCCCGATGGCCACCGCGAAGCCGACCCGCCGGAAGGAATCGACTCCCTCGGGATCTCCGGGACGGCGACCGGTGACCACCAGGGTGTCGATCTCCCGGAACTCCATCTCCCGGCCCGCCCGGACCCGTTCCACCAGCCCCCGGATCACGGTTCCGGTCGACCGGGTGATGCCGGCCTTCCGGGCCACGAAGTCGATCGTGCCCCCGTTGGTGGGCACCAGCCGGTAGGGGAACTCCTCTCCCGGCCTCCACTCGCCCCGCTCGGCCAGCACCTCGTGTCCCACGTTCATCAGCCAGTGGAAGGTCCCGTCCCCCCCGTTGGCCACCCAGTAGCGGCAGCCGGG
>JAGOKF010000112.1 GCA_017994695.1 Myxococcota bacterium
CGCGTAGAGGGCCCCGTTGATCTGCACGTTTCCGCCCGTGTCCCAGAGCAGGTAGATGTTCTTGTCGTTGGTCCCCGGGTTGATCACCAGGTAGTTCCCGTTGGTCCGGAACGACGGCCGGGCCGTGTCGATACCGCCGTTCAGCATGAAGTAGATCCGGTCGTCCGACCCGTAACGCATGATGACGTACTGGGAGGCCGCCGAGTCCGGGGCCAGATACAGGTGGCCGCTACCGTTCGCCACCTGGGCGAAGCCCGAGGCGTCCCCCGGGTAGGCGTTGTAGAGCCGCAGGCCGTTGGCGTACATCAGGTTGACGCGGGAATTGCTTGCGGGGTCCAGATAGTAGGCCGAGTTGCCCTCGTCATAGAGCACGCCGTTGAAGTAGGTGTTGCCCCGGAGGTAGTTGTAGCCGTTCGTGTAGGGAAGGTGGGTCGTATTGCCGTCGGCCCCCCGGGTGTAGACCGCGTAGAAGTTCGACGTGGCCGACGGGTCCATGTAGTACCCGGCGTTGTCCCGGTCGTACCAGATCTTCGCCCGCTCGGCGCCGTTGATGTTCACCTCGTAGGACCCGGCGGCGCAGTTCCCGGTGAAGTACTCCACGTTGCCGCACCGGTAGTAGTTGATGTTCAGCGGGGTGCCGTCGGTGTCGGTGTTCAGGGTGTCCAGGTAGGCGTTCCCGTTGTCCAGGCCCATCCAGTTCGCGGTCGGGTAGGGCCGGGCGGAGGCGGCCAGCCGGTCGTAGGTGATCTGGAGCATCCGGCTGGTGCCGTTCGGATCGGCGTAGTAGTTGTTGTCCTGCCGGTCGTAGTAGGCGTTGAAGTAGGCATTGCCGCCGGTCACGTTGCCCGACGTGGTGATGCTGATGTTGCTGGCGAGGTCGCCGCCGGCGATCGTCCCGTCGGCGATGTCGGCGCTGCTGACGCTTCCGTCGGCGATGGCCGCCGATCCCACGCATCCGGTGCAGGTGACCTGCCCGCCGACCTCCAGGTTGCCGGCATGCTTCGCGTAGCCGTCCGCCCGGAGCACGTGGGCCTGCAGGGCGGGAGACTCGGACCAGACCTCGAAGTAGGCGGTGGTGCCTCCGACGGGGAAGCCCATCCGGACCCGCTGGAGGTTCGCGGTCCCGGCCCCGGCCTGGACCATGTAGGGGGAGGCGGCGGCGTCGGCGCCGTCGTCGTAGATGTAGAAGCGCTTGCCGGGGTACAGCATCAGGTCGTTCGACGAGCTGTTGTTCATGTAGTACTCGGTGTGGGTGTGGTTTCCGGCGGCGACGGTCCCCGCGGCGGTTCCGAAATTCACCGTCAGCAGGCCGGACCCGTCCACCGAGAGGCCCGTCCCCACCTGGACCGTTCCCCGGGCGGAGGTCGTCGCGGCCACCACCTTGGATCCGTCGATGTTCGCCGTGGCCGAGATGTCCGCGTTCAGGATCGTGCCGTCCAGGATGGCCGTCGAGTTCACGCAGCCGGTGCAGGAGACACCCGTCGCCGCGCCGCCGGGGCCCGTTCCCATGGCCCAGTTGAAGGAGACCTCGGAGGAGGCCACGCAGCCGGTGCAGGCCAGGTCGCTGGCCGGCCCGCCCTTGCTGGCGGACCCGGCGTAGTTGACGCCCAGGTCGGTGTCCCCGACGCACCCGGTGCAGGCCACGTCGATGGCCGGGCCGCCCTCGCTGGTCGAGCCGGCGTAGTTGAACTGCACCTCGTTCTGGTCCACGCAGTCCGTGCAGGCCAGGTTCGAGGCGGCGCCACCCTTGCTGGCCGACCCGGCGTAGTTGAAGGTGATCTCGGTATCGGCGATGCAGGGGCTGGCGGTGCAGTCCACGTTCGTCGCCGCTCCGCCCTTGGCATTCGAGGCCGCATAGTTGAAGGAGACCTCGTTCTGGTCCACGCAGCCGGTGCAGGTCAGGCCCGCCGCGTCCCCGCCGGCGGAGACGCCCAGGGCCCAGGAGACTCCCAGCTGAGTGGCTCCCACAGCCCCGGCGGCCATCTTCGCGCTGGTCACCGCCCCGTCGGCCAGGTCCACCGTCATCACCTGTCCGTCCTGGATCTTGGCCGAGGTCACCGCGTCGGCGCCCAGTTTCGCGTTGGTCACCGCCCCGTCGGCGATCTTCACGGTGGTCACGGCGTTGCTGGCGATGTTGGTGGCGGTGATCGTCGCGGACCCGATTTCGGATCCGGCCACGCAGGCGGTGCAGGCCAGGTCGCTGGCCGGTCCGCCCTTGCTGGCGGATCCCGCGTAGTTGAAGGCCACGTCGGTGCCGTCCACGCAGCCCGTGCAGGCGACGTCGCTGGCGGCCCCCAGGAGCACGTCGGCCTCCTCGGCATGCTGGGCCTGGTAGGAGAAGCCCACCGACCCGATCTGCTGCCGGGGCAGTTCCGCGTCGGACCCGACCCGGATCCCCAGCCAGGCCTCGGACCGGTTCACGAAGGTCTCGGGAGGCACTGGGCCGATGTAGGTGCTGAACACGCCGCCCGTCACCGTGAGGTACTGCGGCTCCGGCCCGTAGAGGATCGTGCCGCCGGTCTGGGCGGAGTAGATGGTGAAGTTCACCGTGTAGGACCCGGAGACGACCTCCCCGGCCACGTTCCGGAGGACGCCCTGCACGTTGATCTTGCGCGGGACGTCCTGGACCTGGGCCCTCGCCTCCGGCGCGGCCATCAAGAGACAGAAGGAACAAGCCAGCCAGACCCTGAGGAGAGACTTCATTCGGTCACCTCCGATTGCCATAACGGGAACCGCCCATCCAGCGATACGCCCCTCTTCCGGACCGGGCCCGGCCGGGAGCCCCCTCGCCGGCCCCGGTTCCGAGCCCATTCTTGCCAACGGCTACGCATCCTTTTCGTAGCCACCGACCCCACCGACCACCAGGGGTCCTCATTTTCCAGAGGAAACCCGGGGTTACCGCGTTCCGGGCCAGCCGTCATGCCGCCCGGCGGGGTGCCACGGTCAGAGTTTAGCAGGATTCATACCACAATGGAATCCGGTCCCGAGCCCGGAGAAGACGGACCGGCAGATCGGTTCACGGAGCCGGCGATTTCCGTTGGGGAAACAACGCCCTGGATTGACTTGGCCCGCCCCCTCGCCTATTCTATGGCGCCTCTGCCGCGAGGTCCGGATCCGATGGGACGCGGGACGTGGGTCCTGATTGGATGCCTGCTGGGGACCGGCATGATCTGGGTGGAAACCGGGTGCCGGAAGAAGCCGCCCGTCGAGGCGGAGGGTGATGCAGAGTCCGCCGGGACCGCCCCGGGGGACGAGGTCGGCGATCCGGGCCCGGCGAAACCGTCGCTGGCGAGGCCCGTCCCCGAGGCGGAGCGCCCCTCGGGAGAGGCGGGCGACGCCCGGGAGCCCGCGCCGTCGGCCCCCGGCGGGCCGGCCGGACGGGAGGCCGCCGCCGAGGCCCCGACGCCCCCGCCGCCGGCCGCTCCGCCGGCGCCCCGCCCCCCCCTCCCGGACCCCCGGATCCTGTTGACCCAGAAGGACGTCGAGGCCCTCCTGGGAACCAAGGTCTCCTTCGTTCGATCGGCCCTCCCCGGGATCCCGACCGACGAGGATCGGGACGCGATCCTCTATCTGCCCGCGAAGGGGAATGGGCTGGGCGCGGCGGTGCAGGTCTTCCGGGGACGGACCCCCGAGGAGGCCCGGGATCGGTACACGTCCCTGCTGGCGTCCTACCCCTCGGCCCAGGAGATCCAGCCGGTCGCGGGTCGGACGTTCTTCAGTTACTGGGAGGAGGTGCTGCACATCGGCTTCCTGGTCCCGGCCAGGAACCTGGTGGTGATCGCCTCCTGCGGACGATCCTTCTGCGATTCCGACGGGTTGTACGAGGTCGCGCGGCGGATGGCGGGGCGAATCGGCGGATGAACAGGACCGTCGTGCTGGTGGCCAATCGGGGCGAGGCGGCCCTCCGGATCATCCGGGCCTGCCGGCGGATGGGACTGTCGCCCGCGGCGGTCTTCGCCGACCGGGACCGCCACTCGCCCCACGTCCGGGCGGCCGACCAGGCGGTGGCGCTCCAAGGGACGACGGTCCGGGAGACCTATCTGGACGTGCCCCAGATCCTCGCCGCCGCCCGGGCGGTGAAGGCACGACTGGTCCATCCGGGGTACGGCTTCCTGGCGGAGAACGCGGCCCTCCGGGAGGCCTGCGACCGGGACGGACTGGTCCTGGTGGGCCCCACGGCGGACCAGATGCGGCGCCTGGGTTCGAAACTGCCGGCCCGGATGCTGGCCCAGCGGCTGGGCATCCCGGTCGTGGAGGGTTCCCCGGGTGAGACGGCGACGGCGGAGGAGGCCCTTCGGGCCGCCGCCGGGGTGGGATACCCGGTGCTGCTGAAGGCCTCGGCCGGCGGGGGGGGGCGGGGGATGCGCCGGGTGGACCGCCCCGAGGACCTGCCGGGGGCCTTCGAGGCGGCCCAGCGGGAGGCCCTGGCGGCCTTCGGTTGCCCCTCCCTGTTCCTGGAGCGCTACGTCGAGTCGTGCCGCCACGTGGAGGTCCAGGTCTTCGGGAACGGCCGGGGAGACGTGCTGTCGCTGGGGGAGCGCTTCTGCTCGGTGCAGCGGCGGCACCAGAAGATGATCGAGGAGGCCCCGGCCCCGAACCTGGACCCGGCCCTGCGGTCCGCCATGGAGGAATGGGCCCGGCGGCTGGCCGCCAGCCAGGACTACCTCGGGGCCGGGACGGTGGAGTTCCTGGTCGATCCGGCGGGACGGGTCTTCTTCCTGGAAATGAACACCCGGCTGCAGGTGGAGCACCCGGTGACCGAGGCGATCTTCGGGGTGGACCTGGTGGCCGCCCAGCTGCAGGTGGCCCTGGACGGTGCACTCCCCTGGGATCCGGCGGACCTCGTCCCCCGAGGCCATGCGATGGAATGCCGGGTCTGCGCCGAGGACCCCTACCGGGGATTCGTCGGATCCCCGGGCACGCTGTTCCGGTACCGGCCGCCCCGGGGCCCCTTCCTGCGGGTGGACGACGGCATCGAGGAAGGTGGCGAGATGCTGCCGGACTACGACTCCCTGATGGCCAAGGTGATCGCCTGGGGCCGGACCCGGGAGGAGGCCCTGGGCCGGATGGAACAGGCCCTGGAGGAGTTCGAGATCGGCGGGGTTCGCCACAACCTGCCTTCCCTGGTCCACGTGCTGCGGTCGCCGCCCTTCCGGAACGGCGACTACGGCACGGACCTGCTGGCCCGGATCGGGCCGCTGCCTCCCACCGAGATCTTCCACTCCGAGGAGGTGGCGGCGGCCGCGGCGGCCAGGGCGCTGCTGGAGCGGGCCCCGGAAACCCGGAAGACACGGGGGGCCGAAACGATCCCGGACGGTCCCTCCCCCTGGCGCCTGGCGGCCTGGCCCTCCCTGTCCCGGGGAGTGGGCCGATGAGTTGCAAGCAGAACGAGGTCCCGGTCCTGCCGGTCGAGGTGACCGAGGCGGGAAACGCCCTCTTCGGAGGCCCCGGGCCCAGGGAGGAACGGCGCTGGGCCCGGATGGAGGTCCGGAACGGGGGCGACGCGGCCCTGGAACTGGTGCTGGAAGGGGCGGACGCCCACTGGGTGCTGGTGCGGGTCGGGGAGGTGCGCCTGGCGCTCCAGGTGATCGCCCGCCGGGACGGACAGGTCCTCTTCCGGACCCCCTCGGGGCGGATCCTGGCCCCGACGGTGGGTCCCCCGGGTCCGTTGACCGAGGTGTCGCTGGGAAGCCGGAGCTTCTTCGTGTCGCCCCGATCGGCCGTGGTGCCCGAGGGCCTGACCATCGCATCGACGGGGCGGGAGGTCCGGGCCCGCCTTCCCGGGAGGGTGGTGCGGGTCCACGCGGCTCCCGGGGACCGGGTCCGCCGGGGGGACCCCCTGGTGGTGGTCGAGGCGATGAAGATGGAGGACGAGGTCCGATCCCCGAGGGACGGCCGGATCGAGGCCGTCGGGGTCCGAGAGGGGCAGCGGGTCGAACGGGATGCCCTGCTGGTGACCTTCTGCCAGGACGACCCGCCCTGATCCGGGCCGGCCGGGGCCCCCGGCCGGAACCCTCCCGTGGAAGATCGATGCGCCTGGAAACGCTCATCGACGATTCCCCCGATCCCGGGGAGGGATCCGCCCGTCCCCGGATCGTGGTGGTGCTGGGGGACGGAGGGGTGGGAAAGACCACCCTGGCCGCCGCGATGGGCCTCCGGATGGCCCTGGCCGGCAGGCGGGTGCTGGTGGTCACGGTGGACCCGGCCAACCGCCTCCGGACCGCCCTGGGACTGGCAAACGAGCCGGGAAGCGAGGAGCCGGTCCCCCTGGAGGGACCCGGGTCCCTCCACGCCATGGTCCTGGAGGCCCGCCACGAACTGGACCGGCTGGTGGACCGGCTGATCCGTTCGGAGGAGGACCGGCGGCGGATCCGGGGCAACGTCTTCTACCGGAAGGCCGCGGCGGGGATGTCGGGGACCCACGAGTACCTGGCGCTGGACCGCCTGCTGCAGGTGACCGAGTCGGGACGCTACGACCGGATCGTGCTGGACACCCCGCCGGAGCGCCATGCCCTGGACTTCCTGGACGCCCCGGACCGCCTGCTGGACCTGCTGGACTCCGATTCGTTCCGCCTGTTCGTCGGGGCCTCCTCGGGCCTCTCTCGGCTGGGTCTCCAGGCATTGAAGGGACGGCGGTGGCTCCTCCGGGGGATCGGCCGGTTCGCCGGGGAGGACACCTTCCTGGCGGTGCTGGACTTCCTGCTGGCCTTCTCGCCCCTCTTCGGGGACTTGCGGGATCGCCTGGGCCGGGTGAAGGCCCTGCTGGCAGGACCGGACACCGCCACGCTGCTGGTGGCCCGCCCCTCGCCGGGAATGGCGGACCGGGTCCGGGAGTCCGCCGAGTTGATCCGGACCCGGGGACTCCGGCCGACGGCCCTGCTGGTGAACCGGGTGATGACCTGGCCGCCCGCGGAGTGCCCCGCCGCGGGTGCCCGGGAACCGGCCGGGGTCGAGACCCTGCGGTCGGTCTTCCACGCCTCCCCGGCGCTTCGCTGGATGGACGAGTCGACCCGGGAGGAACTGGCCCGGAAGACCGGCCGTCGCGCCCAGGAGGACTGGGAGCGGTCCCGGGAGGACGCCCGGCGGATCGCCGAGGCCCGGGAGGCCCTGGGAAACATCCCGGTCCGGGAGGTCCCCTGGCTCCGGACCGAGGTCCGGGACCTGGAGGGACTGAAGGCCCTCACGGCCTTCCTGTGACTCCGTCTCGGGGTCCGGACATCGCCGCCTGCATCCGCTGCAGCATCCTCGTGTTGCGTGGCTCCTGGCGGGCGTTGTCCAGCGCCGCCCGGAGGGCCCGGCGGCTCCCGACCAGCACCACCAGCCTCCGGCCCCGGGTCACCGCGGTGTAGACCAGGGCCCGGCGGAGCATCACCCAGTGCTGGGTGGACAGGGCCACCACCACGGCCGGGAACTCGCTGCCCTGGGACTTGTGGATCGTCAGGGCGTGGGCCCAGGCCAGGTCGCCGGCCTCCTCGGGACCGTAGGAAACCCGGCGGTCCTCGAACCGCACCACGATCCCCCCGTCCCCGGTCCGCTCCTCGATCCGGCCGATGTCCCCGTTGAAGACCTCCAGGTCGTAGTTGTTCCGGACCTGTACCACCCGGTCCCCGGGAGCCAGGCGCCCCGGGGCCCCGGGATTCAGCCGATCCCGGATCCGGCGGTTCAGGGCCTCGGTCCCGCACTCCCCCCTGTGCATCGGGCTCAGCACCTGGACCTGGGTCGCGGGATCCAGGCCGAAGCGGGCGGGGATCCGCTCCACCACCAGCCGTTCGACCATCCGGGCCGCATCCCCGGGGTCCTCCCGGATCACCAGGTGGAAGTCGTCCCCGGCGGACCGGGGATCGTCCCCGGGAGCCGGTTCGCGCCCCTCGAGGATGTCCCGGGCCGCCCGGACGATCCCCGACCCCTCTCCCTGGCGGAAGACCTCCCGGAGACAGGCCACCGGCAGCACGCCCGACTGCACCATCGCCCGGAAGGGGTCCCCGGGACCCACCGGCGGAATCTGGTCCGCGTCCCCCACCAGGGTCAGGCGGGTCCCGGGGGCCAGCGCCCGGAGCAGCCGGTCCAGCAGCCAGGCATCCAGCATCGAGCACTCGTCCACGACCACCCAGTCCACCTCGAGGGGATGGAACTCGTCCCGGAGGAACCGGTCCTCCCGGGGATGGAACTCCAGCAGGCGGTGCAGCGTCCGGGCCTCCCGCCCGGTGGACTCCCGGAGGCGCATCGCCGCCCGGCCGGTGGGTGCCGCCAGGGCCATCCGGAGGCCTCTCCGGTCCGCGATGCCGCAAAGGGCCTTCACCAGGGTCGTCTTGCCGGTCCCGGGTCCCCCCGTCAGCACCGCGACGGCATGGGAGCACAGCGTCCCCAGGGCCTCCCTCTGGCTCGAGGCCAGCCCCGGGGCGGCCTCGGCGGCGGCTTCCAAGGGCAGATCGAGGACCGGGGCTTCCGAGAGCAGCGCCAGGCGGCGGACCGCGTCGACCTCGGCCCGGTGGAGGGAGACCAGGTACACCAGGGCCCCCTCGGGGGCGTGCTCCTGGATCAGGTCCCCCCCGGCGACCAGGCCGTCCAGAGCCTTCTCCAGCAGCACCGGGGCCTGTCCCGTCAGGTCCGAGGCTTTCCGGACCACCTGGTCCCTGGGCAGGAAGAGGTGCCCCTCCTCCATCGACTGTCCCATCACGTGCATCACCGACGCCCGGAGCCGGAGGGGCGAGTCGGGGGCGATGCCGATCCGGGCCGCCATCGCGTCGGCCCGGTGGAAGCCGATGCCCGGCACTTCCCGGGCCATCGACCAGGGGTCCAGGCGGACCCGGGCAGGGGCCTCCGGTCCGTGTGCCCGGATCAGGCGCTGGGCCTGGGAGGGCGTCAGGCCCATCTCGCAGAGCAGCACGAAGGTCTCCCGGTGGGCCTTCTCGCGCCTCCAGGCCTCGACGATCCGGGACGCCTTGGAAGTCCCGACGCCCGGGCACCGGGCCAGGTCCTCCACCCCCGCCTCGATCACCGACGGGAGGTCGTCCCCGAAGCATTCCAGCAGGCGGTCCGCCAGCCGGGGCCCGATGCCCGGGACCTGGTCCGACGAGAGCCAGGCCCGGAGGCCTTCCCGGCGGGACGGGGGCAGCACGACGACCGACACGGCCCGGAACTGCCTTCCGTGGCGGGGGTGGGTCCTCCAGGAACCGAGACCCTGGACCTCCTGGCCTGGAGCCAGGCCCCCCATCGGCACCGTCCAGACCACCGGACCCTGGTCCGTCTCTACCTCCAGCACGGTGTAGGACTCCCCGGGGTCCGCATAGAGCACCCGCGTCACGCGCCCGCTGACCATCGTCTGGGTCATGCCGGTCATCGTCCGGGGTTCCCGGGGGCCAGTTCCAGGCGTTCCCGGCAGGAGAGGGGACAGACGAGGGCCCGGGGACAGCGGAAGGCGCATCCGAGTCCCTCGTGGACCCGCTCCAGGGGATGCTCCGCCGGGTCCGGGGGGAATCCCTCGGCCAGCCGGACCGCCGCTTCCGCCAGGTCCGGGAAGGCCGCGGCGTGGATCCGGTCCAGGAACCCGATGCGGAAGGCGTTCTCCCGGACCTGGAAGTGCGGGACGACCGACACCGGGGCCAGGCGTTCCTCCAGGCGTCCCTGGCCCAGGAGCAGCCGGGCCAGCCAGAAGGGCGCGAGAGGATCCCGGGGCGCATAGAGGCGCCGCCAGACCCGTTCCGCCCACTCCCGGGGATCGTCCCCCCGGAACAGGCCCGGGTCCCGGAGGCCGGCCTGGAGGCGCGGGAGGGCCGGAAACAGTGCCAGCACCCGAACGGTCCCCTCGTCGGCCGCCCCGGCCTCCGCCGACGCCAGGGCCGCCAGGGTCAAGGTCCCTGCGGCGGCCTCCCGGAACAGTCCGGTGCCCCGGACGGTCTCCATCCCCCGCCGGACCTCCTCGGGGGAGATCCCCCGGGACAGGAGCAGGGCCCCGAAGGCCGATTCCAGGGGTTCCGACAGGCCCGTCCGGACCGCCAGCGGCGCCGGGCGCCCGGGGTCCCGGTCCCGGGCGGCGAGCAGCAGCCTCCGGGTCGCCTCCAGGTCCAGGACCGGCGGCACCAGTCGCGGGGCCGCCTCCTCCGGGAACGGGCGGGGGACCAGACGCGGAACGGCCGGATCCCGGGAAGGGACGGTCGGTGTGCTGGGCCGGGTTTCGTGAAGCCCCGCTGGCCGGGCTCCCTCCCCCCGGGTTCCCGGGGCCTCTGGGGCCCCGGGCCCGTCTCCCGTCGATCCGCCGGGCGCCGCTGGAACCGCCTCTTCCGGGAGCCCGGGGGCCGTACCTCCCCGGTCCTCCCCTGCGGGGCCCTCTGCCGGTCCGGCCTCCAGCGGCCGATCCTCCGGTTCCTCCCCGGCCGGGGCGGCTGCCGGCCCCTGGCGGGCCAGCCGCTCCTCCTCCAGGAACTCCTCGGGGTCGAGGGCTCTCAGGCGCGGCAGGACCTCCCGGGCCCCTTCCCCCAGCGCCCAGCGGATTCCCACCAGTTTCAGCAGGTTCGCCGCCACGGCCCAGTCCACCCAGGCCCGGAAGGAGACCAGCGTCGGCTTCTCGCCCGGATAGACATAGGAGGAGATCATCCGGAACAACTCGTTGGTCGAGTGGAGCCTCCCCTCCTGCTCCACGTCCAGGGCCTGGAGGCAGTACCGGGCCAGCAGGGGGTTCTCCTCGACCAGGCGCCGGGCCAGCACCGCCCGGGCGGCCCCGTCGTCGGGGGCCTCCAGCAGGTCCCGGGCGGTCCGCCCCAGGGTCACCGGCTCCCCGAGCCGCACCTCCAGCATCTCCATCAGGATCTCCCAGGACCCGGGGTCGAAGAGGTTGCGCATCCGGAGCCATTCCTTGACCCCCCGGACGAGCGGTCGGGATCGATCCACCTCGGCCAGGAACGGGATCAGGGTGGGCACCCAGGCCAGCGGGGCGGTGCCCGGCAGGCCCGCGAAGAGAATCCTCTGAGACATCGGGACCTCCTTGCGCGGTCAAGGATACCCGAAACGGGCGACGCTGGAGTCCCCGGGCCGCCATCCGGCAGACCCTTCGGGGTCGGCGGAACCCGGCATCCCGGCACCGGGCCGCACCTGAGTGATCCCCTCAAACCGTTTTGGGGTCATTGGAAGCCTCGGAATGGCGCCGGAAGCCTTTCTCGGGCACATTTCGATGTGTAGCGACGGGTTTCATGCGGCACCTCCGGTCGGCAGGGTCTGC
>JAGOKF010000158.1 GCA_017994695.1 Myxococcota bacterium
CCGAGGAGGCCGCCCGCATCGCCCGGGCCTCCCCCCCCCCCGCCCATCCGCCCCCTGCTCCCGAGCCCCCCGCGGCCCCGCCGTCCCCCGTTCCCGATCCCTCGATCCCCGTTCCCCAGGCCCTCCCGGACCCGGGTGAGGAGGTCGTTCCGATGTCCATGATCCGGCGCCGGATCGCCGAGCGGCTGGTCCAGGCCCGGCTCGAAATGGCGCTGCTGACGACCTTCAACGAAATCGACATGAGCCGGGTGATCTCGCTGCGCCGGGAACGGGGAGACGCTTTCCAGGCCCGGCACGGGGTCCGACTGGGCTTCATGTCCTTCTTCGTGAAGGCGGCCGTCGATGCCCTGAAGCGCTTCCCGGTGGTCAACGCGTCGGTCCGGGGCACGGACATCGTGTACCACAACCGCTACGACATCGGGATCGCCATCGGCGGTGGGAAGGGCCTGGTGGTCCCGGTGCTCCGGGACGCGGACCGCCTGTCCCTGGCGGCCATCGAGCGGGCCATCGCGGACTTCGGGCGCCGGGCCCAGGAGAACCGCCTGGACGTGGCGGAACTGCAGGGCGGGACCTTCACGATCTCCAACGGGGGCGTCTATGGGAGCCTGCTGTCCACCCCCATCGTCAACCCGCCCCAGAGCGCGGTCCTGGGACTGCACGCGATCCAGGACCGCCCGGTGGTCCGGGACGGGCAGATCGTGGCCCGGCCGATGATGTACGTGGCCCTGTCCTACGACCACCGGATCATCGACGGGCGGGAGGCGGTGTCCTTCCTGAAGCACGTCCAGGGACTGGTGGAGGACCCGGCGCTGCTGATGCTGGAGTTGTGAATCATGGCGGACGCGTTCGACCTGGTCGTGATCGGAGGGGGTCCCGGGGGCTACGTGGCGGCGATCCGGGCGGCCCAGTCGGGCATGCGGGTGGCCTGCGTGGAGCGCGAGGAGGCCCTGGGCGGCACCTGCCTCCGGGTCGGGTGCATCCCCAGCAAGGCCCTCCTCGAATCCTCGATGCGCTACGAGGAGGCCCGTGTGGGGCTGGCGGCCCACGGGGTGATGGTGCAGGGGGTGACCCTGGACCTCGCGGCCCTGATGAAGCGGAAGAACCGCATCGTGAAGAGCCTGGTGTCCGGGATCGACTTTTTGTTCAAGAAGAACAAGGTCGCCCGGTTCCTGGGGACCGGTCGCCTGGCGGGGCCCGGCCGGGTGGAGGTCGAGGGGGCGACCCCGGCGGTCCTCGAGGCGCCCCGCATCGTGATCGCCACCGGGAGCCGCCCGGCGACGCTGCCCGGCGTGGTCTTCGGAGGCGGCGTCGGGACCAGCACCGAGGCCCTGGCCTACCCCGAGGTCCCGGGGCACCTGGTGGTCATCGGGGCCGGGGCCATCGGCCTGGAACTGGGGTCGGTCTGGCGGCGCCTGGGGGCCCGTGTGACCGTGCTGGAGTACCTGGACCACATCCTGCCCGGGACCGACGCCGACATCGCCCAGAAGGCCCGCAAGGTCCTGGCGACGCAGGGCCTGGAGTTCCGCCTGGGGGTGCGCGTGACCTCGGCTCGGGACGACGGGTCCGGCTGCGTGGTCGAGGCCGATGGCATGGACCCCATCCGCTGCGACCGGGTGCTCGTGGCCGTGGGCCGCGTGCCCTTGACCGAGGGCCTCGGCCTGGAAACGGCCGGGGTCCGGGTGAACCCGAAGGGCTTCATCGAGGTGACCGACCGCTTCGAGACCTCCGCGCCCGGCGTGTACGCCATCGGCGACGTGGTGGGCCATCCGATGCTGGCCCACAAGGCCCACGAGGAGGGGATCGCCTGCGTGGAGGCCATCGCCACGGGCCACGGCCACGTGAACCGCGACGCCATCCCCGCGGTCTGCTACACCGAACCGGAGGTCGCGTCCGTGGGCCGCACCGAGGAGCAGTTGCGGGAGGCCGGCGTGGAGTACCGGGCCGGGTCCTTCCCGTTCAAGGCCAACGGCCGGGCCCAGACCCTGGGCGAGACCGATGGCGAGGTGAAGGTGCTGGCCGACGCCCGGACCGACCGCATCCTCGGGGTCCACATCCTCGGGCCCCGGGCCGGGGACCTCATCGCCGAGGCCGTCGCGGCGATGGAGTTCGGGGCCAGCAGCGAGGACCTGGCCCGGACCTGCCACGCCCACCCCACCCTGCCCGAGGCCCTGCGGGAGGCGGCCCTGGCCGCCCTCGGCCGCCCGATCCACCTGTGATCGGACGCCAATGGGGTGAGCGGCACCTCTCACGGAACCGGCGTGGGTCTCAATGGCAGGATGCCTGGCCGTACCAGACGCAGCAGTACCGGAACAACGTCCCGTCGCCGCACCAGGACAGGTAGGCCCACCCGCCGCTGGTCTGCCCCGGATTCACATAGATGTCCCTGAACCGCACCCGGTTCCCTGGACACAAGCTTGTACCTGACGACGCCCGCCGGTCAAGGGGGGAGTCGACGCCGACGTTCATGCGGCCTCCTGGGAGCGGTCCCTGCGGGCCTGAGCGGGGCTCCTG
>JAGOKF010000113.1 GCA_017994695.1 Myxococcota bacterium
CCTGTAGGGGTCCACCACGGCCGTCGGGGCCCGGGCCCAGAGGAACGCCAGGTGGAGGTTCAGGCCCTTCAGGGGGGACCATTTCACCCGGGGATACAGGTACACGGCGTTGGTGATGCCGCCCTGGGTCGGGACCCGCTCCCAGCCCTTCGGGGGCACGGCGACCAGGCTCGGGTCCGAGATGCGGGATGCGGCCCAGGCGCTGCTGCGTCCCAGCACCTCCTGGAAGAGGATCATGCCCGCCTGGTAGTCGGGGTCCATCGTGAAGGCCCGGGCCTGGTCGTCCCGGGGATCCCGGTCTCCCGACGCGAAGCCCACCTCCAGGGATCCGGTCAGGCTGGCCTTGGGGACGACGGTCGAGAGGCGTCCCACCAGGGCGTAGGAGGCCACGTCCACGCCGTCCGGGGCCCGTTCCATCCGGACGCTGTTCGTGTGCCCCACCAGGGCCGCCCCCTCGGCCTCGGCCACCAGGTGCACCCCCGAGTCCCCGACCTCGACGTCGTGGCGGGTCGCGACGTCCACCAGCGTCGCCTCCAGGCGGTCCCCGTCGTCGTAGCGCTGGTTGCGATAGGCCACATAGACGCCTCCGAAGGCGTCCCACCGGGCCAGGGCCGGCCCCTTCCAGAAGACCGCCCCGATGACCTGCCAGGCCTTGTCCCCGGCCACCAGGTCCGCGTTGTCGTCCCGGAAGACCAGGTCCCCGGCCACCGACACGTGCAGGCCCTGGGCCCAGGGGGCCTCGGTGCCCCAGGTCGCCGGGCGGAAGGTGAACTGGACCCGCTCGACCCGGTCGCCGTGGAAGGTGTCCTGGAAGTTGTCCGGGCGGTCCTCGCCGTCGTTGGCCACGATGCCCAGTCCCCAGGTCGAGTGCATCTGGCCCACCCGCAGCACCCCCGCGACGGACCGCCACTCCAGGTAGAGTTCCCGCAGGGCCGACCGCCCCGAAAAGGCGTTGCGGTCCCGGGGGACCCAGAGGGCCTCGGAGGCGGCCCGGGACGTGTCCCCGTAGACCTGGCCCGCCAGGAGGTCCAGGTTCGCCACGATGTCCACCGACTTCGCCAGCATCAGGCGGGGCCGGAGCCGCAGGCGATGGTCCAGGGACTGGTTCAGGCCGTCCCGCCCGCCGTTCGGGTCCATCGGGAAGGAGGCCACCTTGCGGTAGTGGAGCCACCAGTACCCGTCCAGTTTCAGCTTGTCGGTCTTCAGCAGGGACCCCATGCTGCCGTCGGCGGTCTCGGGGGCCGCCGGGACCGCGGGAGGCGGGGCTTCCGCGGTTCCAGCCTCCGTTCCCGAGGGCGCGGGCGGTTCCCCCTGGGGGGCCGGCGCGGTTCCGGGAGCGGGATCCTCCTTCGGGGGCTCGGCGGTGGTCAGGGACCCGGCCGGACTGGCGGCCTGGTCCGGCAGCCCCCCGTCGGGGACCAGCCGGACGTCCAGGCTCTGGCTGGGGGTGCCGGGAGAGGCCGGAGGGGCGTCCTCCGGGGGCGCCTGCCGGGCCGCCGCGGCACTGGAAGCGATCAGGACCAGCAGACCCGCCCCGATCAGCCGGCACCGGTCCAGGTTCCTCGTGGGTCTCCCCGCCATGATGTTCTTCCCCCAGGTCCCGCAACCTTCTACCGGCAAGGCGCCCGCCCCGTCAAGGCGAAAACCGGCGGTCCGGATCGGGCGTCGGTGGGATGCCGTCCAGGGCCTCGTCGATCAGGCGGCGCAGGAAGGCCGCGTTGGCCTGGAGGTCCGGCGAGTGCCGGTACAGGGAGGACCCCACCAGGAAGGTCACGTCCCGGCCGAACATCCGGATCAGCGGGGCCACGCCCTCCAGGGGCAGTCCCCCGGCCGGGACCGGCATCGTCGCGGCGAGGCCCTGGAAGTCCTCCTTCAGGGCCCGGTCCCAGGCGGCCACCTCCCGGGGCGCCGGCGCGAACCGTCCCCCGGGCCCCGGGAAGATCGCCAGGTCCGCCCCGGCCAGCCGCACCAGCGTTCCCATCGCGACCGGCATCGCGATGCCGTGGTCCTCGTGGGCGAAGAAGGCCCCCGCGAGGGCCGGATGGGCCATGACCGGCAGGCCGGTCTGCCGGGCCAGTGCCCGCATGCAGTCCAGTCCCGCGACCCAGGGGGACACCAGCAGGCCCCCGGCCCCCTGATCCGCCGCCCACCGGGCCCGTTCCACCATCTCGTCGGCCGGGGCGGTCACCGTCGGGAAGTAGAGGCACCGGCGGCCGGTCCGGTCCTGGGCCCGCCGGACGGCTTCGCAACAGGCCCGGACCCGGTCCCGGAAGGGGGCGAAGTCCTGGTCGGTGATCCCGTGGTCGTCCTTCAGGAGGTCGATGCCTCCCAGGGCCAGGTCCTCGGCCATCCGGGCCAGTTCGGCCACCGTCCGTCCCAGGGGCTTCACGGCCGACATCACCAGGGGGCGATCCGGGACCTCGAGCAGCCGCCGGATGCCCGGGATGCCGAAGGCCGGTCCTGGAAGGGATCGTGCCAGGGCCCGGGAGGGCCGCACCGCCTCGACCCGGACCCCGGGCCAGAGGCTCACGTTGCCGAAGATCACGCTGATCCACTGGGGGAGTTCCCGGCCGACCACGGCGCCGGGGTACGAGATCGTCACAAGGCAGGCGGCCTGGCCCGGCAGGGGGACGATTTCGCCGACCCGGCCGAGGACCCGTTCGTGGAAGAAGACGGTGTCGCAGAGGTCCGGGCTGACCTCGGCGGTCTCTTCGATGGCCAGCATCCGGGCCCGGTCCCGGCACTCCTCCGGGCTTCCCGCGAGGCGATAGAGGACCTCCAGCACGGGGTCCCCGTCGTCGGCGGGGAGCCGGTCCAGGTCGCCGGGAGGGGTCATCGGGGGACCTTCCGGGCGATGGCCCTCCGGGCCGCCTGGGCGACGGCGTCGGCGGTCAGGCCGTACCGGGCGAACAGGAACTCCGGGGTTCCGGGCATCGCGAAGGTGTCCCGGAGCCCGACCCGTTCCAGCGGCAGCGGCAGCGACTCCGCCAGGGTCTCCGCCACGGCGCTCCCCAGTCCCCCGGTCACCAGGTGGTTTTCCGCCGTCACGACCGCCCCGGCGTCCCGGGCCAGGTCCAGCAGGCACTCCCGGTCCAGGGGCTTCAGGGTCGGCACGTGGACCACCCCTGCCGAAACGCCCTCCCCGGCCAGGGTCGCCGCGGCCTCGATCGTCGGCTCCAGCATCAGGCCCGTGGACACCAGCAGGACGTCCCGGCCCGCCCGCAGGGGGACGGCCCGTCCGATGCGGAAGCGGTAGCGGTCCGGGTCCAGCACCCGCCGGACCTCCCGGCGCATCATCCGAGCATAGACCGGCCCCGGGTGGTCCACCATCGCGAAGACCGCCTGCTCGATCTCGGTGGCGTCGGCCGGGTCCAGCACCGTCATGCCCGGCAGGGTCCGCATCAGCGACAGGTCCTCGATGGCCTGGTGGGTCGGGCCCAGGCGCGAGGTCAGGCCCGGGATCATCCCGACCAGTTTCACGTTGGCCCCGTGCATCGCCACCTGCACGCAGACCTGCTCGTAGGCCCGGCGCGACAGGAAGACCCCGAAGGAGTGCACGAAGGGGACGTCCCCCTCGAAGGCCATGCCCGCGGCGATGTCCACCTCGTTCTGCTCCGCGGCC
Organism: Myxococcota bacterium; assembly: GCA_017994695.1. Classification (GTDB taxonomy): domain Bacteria; phylum Myxococcota_A; class UBA9042; order DTJE01; family DTJE01; genus JAGOKF01. The sequence continues at coordinate 3,623 of JAGOKF010000113.1, forward strand.
CCCACGTTGAAGAAGCGGTCCGGGAAGCGCTGCTGGAAGGCGTCGATCTCCGTCGAGTTCCCCAGGTCGGCCCCCAGCACGACGACCCGGGGACGGGCCTCGCCCACCGCCACCAGCGTCCGCCGGTAGGGTCCCATCACTTCCTGGGGTTGCGGGAGCAGCAGGTCCTCCATCGTCTCCTCCCTGGGCACGGGGGTCGTCAGACCGCGTCGGTGTCCGCCTGGAGTTCCCTCCGGGCCTGGTCGGCCATCGAGGCGTCGATCCGGGCGTAGTGGAAGGCCGGGTTGCCCTCCAGGAAGGACACCCCCTTGCCCCGGATCGTCCGGCCCAGGACCAGTCCCGGCCGGGTGCGCCCCGGTGCGGTGAGGCGGTCCAGGGCCCCGCAGACCGCCGGGAGGTCGTTCCCGTCCACCTCCTCGACGTCCCAGCCGAAGGCCCGGTACTTGTCCCCGAGGGGCTCCATGTTCATCACGTCGCAGGTCCGCCCGTCCACCTGGAAGCCGTTGGCATCGATCAGCGCCACCAGGGTCCCCAGTCCGAAGTGGGCGGCGCTGGCGGCGGCCTCCCAGATCTGCCCCTCGTCCTGCTCCCCGTCGCTCATCATCACGAAGACCCGGTGGGACCGGCCCTGGCGCCGGGCGGCCAGGGCCATGCCGACGCCCACCGACAGGACCTGGCCCAGGGACCCGCCGCTGGCCTCGACCCCCGGGACCGTGCCCCGGTGGGTCGCCAGTTCCAGGGGGGACCCGTCGTCCTTGAAGGTCCAGAGGAGGTCCTTCGGGAAATAGCCGCGGTCGGCCAGGATGGCGTAGAGGGCCAGGGCGTAGTGCCCCGGGGACAGCAGCACCCGGTCGCGGTCCGGGGCCTCGGGGGCCGCGGCGTCCCCGGCGGCATACCGGTAGTGCACGGCGGCCAGCAGGTCGATGCCCGACAGCGCCTGGGCCAGGTAGGCCCCCCCGGTCCGCCAGGCCACCTCGATCATCAGGTCCCGGAGGGCCTGGGTCTTCTGCTGGAGTTCCGGCAGGTCCAGCGGGCGGAACAGGGTCCGGTTCCACGTCACGGGAAGACCTCCTGGGGGCGACATGGCAGGGCCACCGGCCGGACCGGCCGGGCTACTTGCCGGCCTTCGGGAAGGCCTGGTCCACCAGGGACGGGATGTCCTTCCAGAGCGCCGCGGGCACCCGGCTCATCTCGAAATCCCAGCGGACCCGTTCCTGGATGCGTTTCAGGGCGGCGTCCCTCGGCCAGCCGAGCCTCGCCAGCAGGAAGGCCCGGTCGGACACCTCCCGCCGCAGGGCCTCCTCGAAGCGACCCGCCAGTCTCTTTTCGAAGGAATCGTTCCGTTTCGGGCACCACCAGTCGAACGCCATTCGGACCTCCCTGCCGTTCGGGCGAGGGGATGATCCCGCCGGTCCCTCCGCCTTGTCAACGGGAGAACCCCCGGGATCGGGAAGGGGCCTCGCCGGGAGCCCTGTCCCGGGAAGGGGGGAATCCAGTATAACGCAGGCATGGGATCGGCGGGGGCCTTCCCCGGGAGGACGACATGACCGGACGATCCGGGGTGGCGAGGTGGGGTGTCCTGGGGGCGGTGCTGCTGGCGGCCTGCGGGCCCAGGGAGCGGCGGCTGGACCGGGTGGAAATCGAAAGCGCCGCGATGGGCGACAGCCGGGAGATCGCCGTGTACCTGCCCCCCGACTGGCGGCCCGAGGAGGCGCTGCCCCTGGTGGTCTTCCTCCACGGCGGGGGCGATTCGCCGGATTCCTTCGACCGGTTCCGGGTGGGCCAGGCCCTGGACGCCGCCCTCGAGGCCGAGGGGATGCCCCGGGTCGTCGTGGCGGTCCCCCGGGGGGACCTGGGGATGTGGACCAACTGGGCCGACGGGTCCAGGCGCTACGAGGACTGGGTGATCCGGGAGGTGATTCCCGAAATGCAGCGTCGCTACGGCACCCGTCCATGCCCCGAGGGGTGCCACCTGGCGGGCGTCTCGATGGGCGGGGCGGGGGCCCTGCGGATGGCCCATCACCACCGGGGTCTCTTCGCGTCAGTGTCGAGCCTGTCGGGCATCGTGCTGTCGGCCGAGGAGGTCGTGGCCTTCTCGAAGCGGGCCTCGGTGCGGCTGTGGATGCCCGTGAAGCGGATCTTCGGCCGGATGGACGACCCCGAGGACCTGCGCCGGGAGGACTTGTTCCGGCAGTGGCGGACCCCGGCCGACGTCCCCTTCCGCCTGTACCTGGGCTGGGGCACCGAGGACAGTGAGGACGTCGTGCGGACCAGCCGGGCCTTCGCCGACCACCTGGAACGGAACGGGATCCCGTTCCGGCGGGAGGTCTATGCCGGGCGCCACGGCTGGGAGGACTGGCGGGCCGTGATTCCCGGCATGATCCGCCTGGCCGTGGCGGGAGGGGAGGGACCGGCGGCCGGGTCGGCGGAAAGCGAGGTGAATCCCGATGGTTCGGACCGGTAAACAGGGGACTGTCCCCCGTTCGCGGGCGATCGCAGCACTGGTCGCGGCGCTGGCCCTGGCGGCTGGCTGCGGAGGCGGCAGCGGGGCTTCCGATCCCGGCGCCGACCCCGGGCGGGACGTGCCGGTGAAGCAAGACCCGGGGACCGACCCCGGCACCGACCTGCCGGGACCGGCGGACCCGGGGGCCGAAGCCACGGTGGACACCCCGCCGCTCACCGGGTCCCCCGACGACCTTCCCGACCCGGGGAACGGGGACCTGGCCCCGGGTGACGAGGGGATAGCCTGGGACGGTTTCACGGTCGTCGATCTGGACCCGGGGGCCCCGCCCGCCCTGCAACTGGCGGTGCAGGCCTGTGCGGGCCTGCACAACCGCGAGGACCGCGGATCCGTCTACGTCCGGATGGAGGCCCAGGATCAGTTGTGGCTAGACCATCTGGACCTGCAACCGAAAGCCGTCGTCGGTGCCCAGGACTTCCTCGATGCCTGCGTGGCCCGCTTCCCCGCCTGTGTCCGGTACTCCTACGAGGCCCAGCAGGTCCTGCTGCCCGCCATCCTGACCGTCGCGGCGGCCCTCGGGGCGGTCCCGCTGGACATGGCGCTGACGGCTGCCTGCGGCGACTTGGTCTTCGACGCCATCCAGGCCTTTGCCGACCGGGACACCCCCTACCTGGCGACGAAGTACGTGTTCGAGAACTACGGCCAGCAGACCACCGGCCTGGCCATGCTGAACCCCGGGTACGATCAGCACGCCAGCGATCCCTCGAACCCCGCCCTGACGGGGGACATGGCGTCGGCCCTGGTGGACTTCGTGTTCTCGCAGCGGCTGTTCGTCGTCTTCCTGGTCAACGGGTGCATCGACGGGCACCCGGAGAAGGATCTCCTGCACGCCATCGTCAACGCCGGACGCTGGCCGACCCCCCTGGGCGTGTACGGCTACAACAATTCCTGGATGGTCTTTGGCGGCTACTACTACGAGGCCCAGACCCGCTGCCTGGACTCCCGCAACATGGGCGCCATCCCCACCGAGACGGGCAACCTGTCCTTCTTCTCGACCCGGAGGGCGCCCATCCGGGACGCGAAGGAACTGGACCGCACGGATCCCGAGGCGATCGCCTACGACCCCTCGATGACCTACGTGGCCTTCGTGATCGGCGACGGGGACAACGTGCGGTTCCTGATGACCAGCCGCAACGAGTGGCTTCGCCAGCGACTCGAGGACTGCGGGAAGGCCGACACCGCCTGCGAGCCCGTCACGTGGAGCATCTCGCCGCACCTGGCCCGGATCGCCCCGGACGTGCTGGCCTGGTACTACCGATCGAGCCGCCGGACCGGGCGGGACTGGTTCATCCTGCCTCCCAGCGGGCACCTCTATGCCTACCCCAGTTCCCTGGCCGAGGCGGACCAGGGGCGGTTCGTCGCGGCGACGGAGCAGGATGCCCGCATCCTGGGCGTGAACAGCACGGTCCACTGGGACTGGGCCGACACCTGGGCCGAGGCCGAGGACCGCTTCCTGCCCCGGTATGCCCGGGCGGACGGTGTGATCCGCGGCGTGTACCCCGTGAACGTGCCGTACATGCTGCCCGCCTTCCCGTGGTGGCCCGAAGACCGGTTCTTCCGGGTACTGGAGGGCGCCGACGGCGGCCGCGTGGTGGTGTTCCGGCCCAGGGAGTGGCGGGGCATCCACGACGACGCCGATCCCTTCTTCTTCAGCCCCCAGAAGATGGCCGAGGAACTGGCCGCCTACCCTCGGGGCACGGTGACCGGCATCTACATGACCAGCGACGGGGGGCTGACGCTTCGGAATTCCTTCATGGAACTGGTCCGGATCCTGCCGTCGCACGTCCGGCTGGTCAGCGCAGACACCGCCGCCCGCCTGGCCCTCGCCGCGGCCGGCCACCCGTGAAAACAGGTGACTGTCCCCGGTCCTCTGGCGGAAAATGAGCAGGTCCGGAGGGTTCGGTTCGGTAAAAAGGTGACTGTCCCCGTTCTTCGTCCCGAGCGCGAGCCGATCTTCACCAGCCATCAGCCACAACCTCTTGACTTTCCGTTGGAAATGGGCCGATCATAAGGCAATGAAAAAAACTTTACCTTGGGGGCCGCATGTCGAGACGGGAATGGGGCTTCTACGGACGGCGTGAAGAACTGGACCTGTTGACTCGGATCCTGTCCCGGAATCGCTGGTTCTTCGTCCGAATCACGGGCCGTCGCCGAATCGGAAAGACCAGCCTGGTCCAGGAGGCCCTGAAGGCCCTGCAGCGGCAGAAGGTGTTGTACGTCCAGATCCCGGATTCGGATCCGGCCGGCGTGGTTTCGACCGTGAGGGAGTTCTTCTCGATGTTCGGCGTGGTCGGACCCGAACCCCGTGACCTACGCTCCCTGGCAGCCCGCATCGGGACCCTGGTGCGGGATGGATGGGTGGTGGCGCTGGACGAGTTCCAGTATTTCCACAGGGCCTCCCTGTTCGAGTTCACCTCCCATCTCCAGTACGAGGTGGACCGCCTGGCCAGGGACGCCGCGAACGTCCAGGGTGGCCTGGTCGTCCTGGGATCCATTCACACGGAAATGGCTGCATTGCTGGAGGACCGTAGTGCGCCGCTGTTCAATCGAGTGACCGACTCCATCGACCTGCCTCACCTGGATCTGGCCTCGGTGCTGGAGATTCTCCGGTCCCATGCCGACACGGATCCGTACCGGCTGCTGTTCCTGTGGAATCTGTTCGAGGGGGTTCCGAAGTTCTACCGGGACTGCCATGAACAGGATGTCCTGGACAAGGACCGCCGCACGTTGCTCAAGCGGATGTTCTTCACCAGTTCGTCGCCGCTGCGCCACGAGGCCGACAACTGGTTCCTGAGGGAACTGCGCGGACGATACGACCTGGTCCTGAAGTACGTGGCCCGCCATCCCGGATGCACGAATCGGGACGTGCAGGAGCACGTGCGGTCGGTGGACCCCAGCAGCGAGAAGCAGGTCGGCGGGTACATCAAGGTGCTCCGGGAGCGCTACGGGATGATAGAACGACTGCAGCCGGTCTTCGCCCGCCCGACGGAGCGAAACGGACGATTCTACATCCGGGACAACTTCCTTCGGTCCTGGCTGGCCGCCTTGTCGGTACCGGCCGCCTCGGTGAACTTCCGACCGATGGACGCCCTGGTGGAGGAGGCGGACCAGCGCCTGGAGGCCGCCGAGGGGCGCGGTCTGGAACAACTGGCCGCCACGCTCTACGAGGAGAGGAGCCGCAAGGGCAAGGGGGGATTCCAGTTGACCTCCAGAATCTGCGGATACTGGGATCGCCAGGGAACGGAAGTGGACCTCGTGGCCCTGGACGAGGAGAGCAGGACGGTCCGATTGGGGACCTGCAAGAGGAGCGAGGAGAAGTTGCTTTCCCACCTGGGCGAATTCGACGGACACGTGGAACGGTTCCTGGCCGGGATGCGGCGGTTCCAGGACTGGACCGTCGAGAAGGTGGCCATCGCTCCTCGGCTGGGAGACCGGGCACGCCAGGTCATTCGTTCCCGGGGGTACATCCCGGAGGACCTGGAGGACCTGACCGGCGATCTCTGAGACGAGGGGATCGGGCCGGGCAGGGGAATGGGTCGGAAGGGCCGATGGCGGCCGGGTTCCCGGGGCGGGACTCCTAGGGACCGTTCAGCACCTCGTAGCACACGAGGCGCAGGTCCTCCCGGCGCAGGGGCGCCGTACCGGGATCGGCCGGCGAGGGGCCGGGGGCCGGGGCATCGGCCGTGGGTATCGTCGCGGGGGCCGGATCGGAGCCGTCCTCGCCGGCGATGGCCAGGACCCGGGCCAGCAGGGTCGCCGGGTTCGGGGCCGCCTTGTGCGACGCGAGGGCCCTGCCCAGGGCCTTGCTCTGCCCCGGGGACCAGGGCCTGCCCAGGGACCTCAGGGCCTTCCGGACCGCCACGCCGTCCATGCCGGGCTGGCCCAGAGCGTTCTCGAGGATCCCCCGGGCCTGGTTCTGTTCCTTCGAGAGGATCGGCGGGTGGGTCTCCCGGGCCGAATCGGCCTCGACCGATCGCAGGATGTCCTCGATGGCCCGCTCCTGCAGGTCGTACACCCGCGCCCGCAGGGCCGGATCGACCAGCCGGGGCTCGTCGGGACCGCACCGGATCAGCCCGGCCAGGTCGTGGCGGTTGCCTTCGATCTCGCCCGTGTCGGCGTCCACGAAGCGCCAGAAGTGCCGGTCGCCCGCCCGGAAGTGGAAGAAGAGGCCCCGCCGGGAGGCCCGCTTGCCCGAGTGGATGCCGTCGGGCAGGGCCTCGATCTGGCTCCGGAGGCCCTGGGCCAGGGCCGTCTTGAGAATCTGGATCATCGACTCCGAGGTCGGCAGTTCGGACTCCCGCTCCAGGTCGTCGATCACGCGGCCGTCTTCCTCCTTGATGCGCCGGATCGCGTTGATGTCCCGGGGATGGACCGCCTGCCCCTCGAAGATCGGCACCTCCATCGTGCCGCTCTGCTCGTCCACCTGCCGGGCCTTCTGCTCCAGGCGCTCGACCAGGTGCAGCAGATCCTCGAGCCGGTCCTCGGGGATGACGTTGCCGATCACGACCTCGGCGTGGAGGCTCTTGAGGCGGTCGATGCGCCCGGCCCGCTGGACCATCCGCATGGGGTTCCAGTGCAGGTCGTAGTTCCACAGAAGCCCGCAGTCCTGGAGGTTCTGGCCCTCCGAGAGGGCGTCGGTGGCCACCAGGATGTCCACCTCCTGGTCCGCGGGCAGGTCGGGCCGCCCGTTCGACCGGGGCG
>JAGOKF010000114.1 GCA_017994695.1 Myxococcota bacterium
CATCAACGACCTCTTCGGCCACGCCACCGGGGACCGCTTCCTCTGCCAGGCCGCCCGGTGCCTGGTGGACCACTTCCCGCCGGGGGCCCGGGTGGCCCGCATGGGAGGCGAGGAGTTCCTGGCCATCTTCCCCGTGGGTCGGGCCGAGGAGGCGATCCAGGCCGCCGAGAGGGTCCGGGCGGCCCTGCCGGCGATGCCCGTGTTCCCGACGAGGGACGCGGCGCCGGTCTACCTGAGGGCGTCCCTGGGCGTGGCGATTCTGGAGGGCCCCCTGGATGCCGATGCCTTCGACCGGATGCTGCGGAGGGCCGACGCCGCGCTCTACCGTTCCAAGGATCTCGGGCGCGACCGGGTGACCCTGTGGGAGCCGGGCATGACCCCCCACGAGGGGTCCTGAGACGGTGCGCGGGTCCCGGTCCGGCGGGGCCGGTCCGGGGGAGGACCCCCGGGGGACGCGCTGGGGGTCGTCGTTGACAGGCCGGTGGGGCGGTGCTACCAGCCCCCCGGGACCGAGGAGGTCGTCAGATGCAGCGGGCGATCGGTGGGATCCTGGCGGCGTGGCTGCTGTTCGGGTGCCGGGGATCGGCACCGGAAGACTTCGGAAGGATGGCTCGGAGCGAGGCCGGACAGCGGCGCATCGCAGCATGGGTGGCCGATGTCTCCCACCCGATGGACCGGAGGGTCGATGCCCTGGTGACCGTGGCGGCCGAGGGGTTCCCCGGCCGGGTCCGGGGGATGGTCGAGGGGGCCCCGGACCGGGAGGCCCTGGCCGAGAGGACCGCGGCGGCGCTGGTGGAACGCCTTCCGCCGCGCTTCCAGGCCCCCGAGGAGGCCGCCTACCTCCGGGAAGCCCTGATGGCCGTCCTTCTCCACGTCCCCGACGATCGCCGCTTGCCGATCCAGCAGGCCCTGGCCCGCTGGGTCTTCGGGTCCCTGACCCTGGACAGTTCCGCCGAGGAGACGAAGCAGCAGGTGGAGCCTCGCCTGCCGATCCACCAGTTGCCGCTGCTGGGGCTTCCCGGGGCGAAGGGGGCCACGGTGCTGGTCCGCCACGGATTCTCGGCCGACGCGGTGGCCCGGTACGTCCTGTCCCAGCCGGACCCCGAGGCCCACCGGATGCTGCTGGAGGCCTTCCGGAGGCTCCACCGGACGCCGGACCTGGAGATCCCCGCGTCGCACCTGGAAGCCATCGGGGACATCCGGGACCCCTCGGCCGCGGTCTACCTGCTGGACCTGGCCCAGGATCGGAACCAGTCCTCCGAGATCCGGGCCATCGCGTTCAATGAGGCCGCGGACCTGATGGAGGACCCGGCCCTGGCGGCGGGGAACCGGGAGGCCCTGGCCGATCGGCTGCGGAGCCTGATGCAGTCCGGGGACCCGGACGATCGCTGGAGCGCGGCGAACTTCCTGTTCCGGCTGGAGGGGGAGTCGGCCCTGCCGGTGATCCTCCAGGGGATGAAGGACGACGGGGTCTGGCCCAACGCCACCGAGGACCCGATGAAATCGATGGTGGATTTCTGCAAGGGGACCTTCTGGAAGGGGGACGCGAACCCCGGGAAGTGGTCCGCCGTCCAGGGGATGATCCAGAGCGGCAACCGGGTGCACCGGACCCTGGGGCTGATCTGCCTGAAGGCGTCCCAGGACCCCTCCCGGGCGGGCCTTGCCCGGCGGTCCCTGGGATCCCGGGCCGACCTGTTCCCGGTCCTGGGAGTCCGGCTGCGGGAGGACGTCCTGGCGAAAAACGTCACGGAAGGCCTGCAGATGTTCGCGGAACTGGCCAGGGACGAGGCGGCGGGACGCCTGGACGCCGCCGACGCGAAGCGTCTCCGGTTCATCGTGCTGGTGAACCTGACCGACACCGGGCGGACTTACCGCCTCGCCGTGGCGGACCGGTTCAAGGCGGAACGGGCGCCGTGAACCGGCCTTCCCTGACCGCGGACGCCATGGATCTCCGGGAGGCGGGTCGCGGCTTCCTGTGGATCACGGGGGCGAAGATCTGGTTCCTGGTCACCGCGACCTTTTCGTCCCTGGCCTTCCCCCGGCTCTTCGGGGACCCGGTCCTCTACGGACAGTACCGGGTGGTCTCGGGGGTCCTGAACGTCGTCACGATGGTGATCATCGGGGGCACGGTCCAGGCCGTCTCCCGCCTGACCTCCGAGGTCGGCGCGGGCCCGGCGGCGGTGCGGAAGGTGGCCCTCCGGGTGGTGGCGGTCCTCTTCGTCCCGGTGGGCCTGGCGGGGCTGCTGGGCGCCGGGTGGCTGGCCCGGGGCCTGCTCCGGGACGAGGCCCTCGCCGGGCCGATCCGGGCCGCCTCGGGAGTGGTGATCGCCTACGCCTTCTACGCCGTGCTGGTGGGGGTGCTGAACGGGCGGCGGTTCTTCGCCCGCCAGGCGGTTCTGGACATGACCTTCAGCACCCTGAAGACCGCCTCGATGGTGGCGGTGGCCTTCTGGACCGGATCGGTGACCGGGACCTTCGGGGCCTTCGCGGCCTCGGCGGCGGCCGTCCTGGGACTGGCCCTGTGGGTCGGACGGGATCCGGGACCTCCGGGAGGAAATCGGGTCCCCACGGCCCGGGACCTGCTGCACTACCTGGTGCCCCTCGGGGGATACGCCCTGGTGCTGAACCTGCTGCTCCAGGCCGACGTGATCGCCCTGAAGGCATTCCTGGGCGCCGTCGCCGAGGGGCCCGAGGGAGTCGGGAGGGCCTCGGCGGTCGCCGGGATCTACGGGGCCGCCCGGAACGTGTCCCTGCTGCCGTACCAGGCGGTCATCTCGCTGACGTTCGTGGTCTTCCCCCTGGTCTCCCGGGCGGCCAGCGCCGGTCGGACCGAGGCCGCCGGGCGCACGGGATCGGGGGCCCTGCGCCTGGCCTCGGTGCTGTCCTTCGGCGCCGTGGCGCTGCTGGGGGCGGCTCCCGGGCCCCTGCTGGGGCTGCTCTTCGGGCCGGCCTTCCGGGACGGGGCCGACACGCTGCCCTGGCTGCTGGGAGGCGGGGCGCTGATGGCGGTGACGTCGGTGGGCAACGCGGTGCTGGCCTCCTCGGGTCGTCCCTCGGCCCCTCTCTGGGGCGGCCTGGCGGCGCTGGTGGTGCTGGCCCTGGGGCTGGGTGCCGGGCTGCCGTGGTCCGGCATCGACCCGGCCCGGGTGGCCGCCGGGTCGGTGGTGGCGGCGGCCCTGTGCGGGTCGGTGGTGACCGGCGTGCTGATGCGCCGGGCCTTCGGAACCCTTCCCTGGACGCGGACCTTCGGGGTCTCGGCCCTGGGCGCCCTGGGGTCGATCCTGGCGGCCCGGATCGTTCCGCTGGATTCCCCGGCGGTGATCACGGGCCTGTCGGTGCTGGCCTTCGGGGCGATCCTGCTCGGGGGCCGGGGATTGGACCCCGAGGACGGGCGTCTCCTGTGGCGGGCCCTGCGCCGGCGGACCCCCGGAGGAACCCCGGAGGCGTGAACCGTCGGCCGCGGCCCGGAGGGCCTGGAAGGCGCCCGGGTGGGGTCAGGGCCCGGGTTCGGGCGGGGCGCTTCCCGGCGGGTGTTCTCCCAGGCTCTTCCGGCAGAGGTGCAGCAGGAAGGCCCGGTCGTTTCGTGCCCGCTCGGGGTCCAGGCGGGCGATGCCCGAGGATCCGGCGAACCAGCCCGCCGGCAGAAGCACCAGGAGGACCAACGCCAGTACCCGGACCCGGGTTCGCCGGGCCAGGGCCAGGGTCGCGGCGACGGCCAGGGCCAGGAAGGCGGCGGCCAGCAGCAGCACGGAGCCCAGGCGGGGCAGGTCGATCCCGAGGCGCACGGGCACCAGGCACCCCTCCCGGGCCAGGGGCACCACCAGGTCCTGGAAGGGGTTCGGGAAGGACTCGGGCAGGTGGGGAAAGACCACCGTCGCGGTTCCCGTCATCATCACCGAGGCGGCCGCGAGGCCCGGTGCCAGGGCCCCGACCCAGGGCGCCCGGACCGCCAGCAGCGCCGCCGGAGTCACCAGCAGCGGCACCAGGGGCGTCAGGTGCCGCTGGCCCACCGTCCAGCCCCCGTCCCAGTACACCATCGAGGACACGAAGAGGACGGGCAGCAGGACCTGGACGATGCGAAGCACCGCCAGGGGCCGTTCGGTCCGACGGGCGTAGGTCCAGGTCCCGGCCAGGCCCAGGGCGGCGACGGGGGTCCAGAAGAGCAGGCCCTTGGAAGGGTGAAAGAGGCTTCCGGCGAAGGGGATCCACCGGGGTTTCCCGATGCCCATGAAGCCCTGGGCGTGGACGCTGGCGAAGAAGGGGTTGGCGACGAAGGAGTAGCCGGTCCGCCAGGGGGCTCCGAAGGCCGCGTCGTGGTAGATCCCCAGGGCCACCAGGGGCGGCAGGGCCCCGGCCAGCGCCGCGGCCAGCCGCGAGGGCAGGGGGCGGACCCGGACCAGGAAGAAGACCGCCAGGGGCAGCAGGTAGACCGCCGACTGGTACTCGGTGGCGACGGAGAAGGCCGCCAGGAAGCCCACCGCCGCGGCCCGGGGAAGGGAGAGGGGGCCCGGGCGGACCAGCAGGAGGGTGATGCCGAAGACCAGCACCGCCACCAGCTGGTGCCCGTAAAACAGCACCGTGTAGGGGAAGGCCAGCGTGCCCAGGCCGTAGGTCGCCAGGGCCAGGGCCCGGGCGGGGGGCGGGACCCCGAGGGACGCCATCTCCCGCCGCAACCCGAGGAGCAGCAGGAAGGTCGGCAACACGCCGACCGCCAGACGGGCGATCCGGAGGTCCGACGCGGGGTCCTCGGGGCCTCCCAGCGCCCGGCGCAGCGCCAGGGCGGGCAGGGCCAGCAGGGCGGTCCCCGGGGGCTTGTCGCTGAACCACGAGTCGGCCACCCGGGACTTGTCGTTGATGTCCCCGTGGCGGGCCAGGGAGGGGCCGATCTCCACGTCCCCCCGGAGGAGGGCGTAGGCGGTGTAGAGCCGGGAGAGCTCGTTCGCCGAGTGGAGGTCCGGGTACCAGGGGACGACCGCCAGGTGGGCGAACAGCACCAGTCCCAGGGCGGGCACCTCCCAGCGGCCGGCTCGATTCATTTCGGACATCGGGTCCCCCCTCCCGGCCCCAATGCTAGTGGAAAGCCCCCCGTTGGGGGAGGCCCCGAAACGTGCTACGGTCGGATGGCCGGTTCCTTCGCGGAGGAGGCATGGGCCGGTTCCGGAGAGGGGCATGGTGGGGATGGATGCTGGCGGCCATCGCCTGCGGCAGCCCGTCCTCCCCGGGACCCGATGCCTGGGAGGATGCCGTGCCGGACGGGACGGTCCGGGAAACGGGCGGGGATCCGGGGAACCGGGACCCGGGGGGCCGGGACCTCGGCCAGGGCGCCGGGGGGGACCCGGGGAACCCGGGGGACGCCCTGGACATGCCGGAAGGGGGGACGGATTCCGAAGGGACCTGGGAACCGCCCCCTCCCGGACCCCTGGACGACCGCCTGCGACTGGACCACCTCCAGTGGGAGGGGACCCACAACTCCTACCACGTGGCGACGCCCGGCGGGCTGCCCCAGTGGGACTACACCCACGCCCCCCTGGAGGTCCAGTTGGAACGCCAGGGGGTTCGGCAGGTCGAACTGGACGTCCACTGGGACCCGGACCTCCAGGCCTTCACGGTCTTCCACATCCCCTACGCCGATCCGGGAACCACCTGCGGGACGCTCCGGGAGTGCCTCCTGGCCATTCGGGGATGGTCCGACGCCCATCCCTCCCACGCCCCGATCTTCGTCCTGGTGGAGCCCAAGGACGACGTGGACGACGTCCCGATCACGGGCCACCTCCCGGACCTGGACCGGGAGGTGCTGGAGGTGTTCCCGTCTCCGCGGATCCTGCGCCCCGACGATGTCCGGGGGGGCTGGGTCTCGATCCAGGCGGCCCTCCGGATCCGGGGCTGGCCGACCCTCCGGCAGGCCCGGGGCCGGGTGGCCTTCGTGCTGCTGGACGAGGGGGCCCACCGCCAGGCCTACCTGAAGCTGCACCCCAGACTCCAGGGGGCGGTCTTCTTCGCCCGGGGAGGGGCCGGGGAGTCCTGGGGCGCGGTGATGGAGCACGGCAATCCCCTCCGGGACGAGGCGGCGATCCGGCGGGACGTGGCGGCGGGGTACCTGGTGCGATCGGGGCCCGAGACCCGGGAGGAGGTGGAGGCGGCCCTGACCCTGGGGGTGCACCTGATCAGCACCGACCGCCCCGACGCGGTCTTCGGGGCTCCCTTCGCGATGGGGATCCCCGGGGGACGGCCGATGGGGTGCAACCCCGTGACCGCGCCCGCCGAGTGCACGGGGGAGGCGGTGGAGGACCTGGGCCTGGGCCCCGTGGTGCCCCGGGCCGGCCCCCTCCGGCCTGCGCAATGCCTCTGGGATCGCCTCTGCGACCGGGTCCTGGTGGCGGCCCACCGGGGGGATCACCGGCGCCACCCGGAAAACTCCCTGGGGGGGATCCGGGGAGCCGCGGCCATCGGGGCCTCCCTGGTCGAGATCGACGTCCGGGAGACCCTGGACGGGGCCCTGGTGCTGATGCACGACTCCTCGGTGGACCGGACCACGGACGGCAGCGGCAGCGTCTCGGCGATGACCCTGGACGAGGTCCGGGCGCTGCGCCTGGAGGGGCCCGGAGGAGACGGTCCCGAGGACCGCCGGGTGCCGACCTTCGAGGAGGCCCTGGTCCTGGCCCGGGAACTGGACATCGTGCTCTACGTGGACCAGAAGACCTCGGACACCGAGCGGGTGACGCAGGCCATCGACGACGCCGAGGCCTGGGAATGGGCCCTGGTCCGGGACGACTGGCCCGTGGCCGTGGCCCAGGGGAACCGGGACCCCCGCCTCCGGGTGATGCCCGCCGTGGACTCGGTCGAGGCCTTCGAGGCGGTGCTCGAGGGAATGCCCTGGGTCCGGATCGTCGAGGTCTCCGCCGGGGGGGTGGAGCCCGACCTCTACCGGGCCATCCGGGCCGCGGGGGTCAAGATCCAGCAGGACGTGATGGGCGGCGGGGATCTCTTCGCCGCGGTGGGGGACTACTCGGCCTGGGGGGCCTTCCTGCGGGCCGGCGTGCAGGTGCCCCAGACGGACTGGCCGGCGGTGCTGGGGCCCCTGGGGGAACTGTTCAACGAAAGTGGCGGATTCCCCGGCGAGGGCCCCCCGCTGGAGGAGGCGGATCCGGCCCCGTGACCTGCGGATCGGCACCGGCGGACCGCGACGTCCGGTCCCGGTGACCCGATCGGCGGGCGGACCTGGAACGGAGCCACCGTTCGAAGGAGGTCTCGCGATGTTCGATCCCCTGTTGAGCCCCGAGGGGAAGGCCCTCCGGGAGGAGGTCCGGGACTTCGTGAAGTCGGTGCCCCGGGACCTGGTGCTGGCGATGGACCGGGACGAGGTGCAGTTCCCGAAGGAGTTCCTGGCCGAGGCGGGCCGCAGGAACCTGATGGGGGCCCGTTATCCCCGGCAGTGGGGCGGCCGGGGGCTCACCTGGGTGGACACCTGCATGGTGATGGAGGAGGTGGGCACGCTCGGGTACATCTTCGCCTGCATCTTCGGGGTGGGGGCCGAACTGGTCTGCGACGCGATCCTGATTCACGGCACCGACGACCAGAAGGAACGGTACGTCCGTCCCCTGCTCCAGGGGCGGATCTTCGCCGCCGAGTGCCTCACCGAGCCCCGGGGCGGATCGGACTTCTTCGGGGCCACGACCCGGGCCGTGCGGGACGGGGACGACTGGGTGATCCGCGGCGCCAAGCGGTTCATCGTCGGAGGGGCCGCGGCGGACTACTTCCTGGTCTATGCCCGGACGGACCCCGAGGCGCCTCCCCACCGGGGCATCACCGCCTTCCTGGTGGACCGGGGGCCCGGGGTCGAGACGGACTACCTCTACGGCCTGATGGGCTGCCGGGGGGGCGGCGCCGCCCGGGTCCGCTTCCACGATGTCCGGGTGCCCGGACGCAACGTGCTGGGGAAGGTCCACGGGGGCGTCGAGGTCTTCTACACGATGATGATCCCCGAGCGCCTGGGCACCGCGGCGATGACCATCGGGGCGGCCCGGCCCGCCCTGGAGATCGCGACCCGGTACACCCGCCGCCGCCGGGCCTTCGGGCACCCCATCAAGGACTTCCAGGGGGTGTCCTTCCAGGTGGCCGAGTCGGCCATGCTGCTGGACGCCTGCCGGGCGATGGCCTACGTCACGGCCCGGGCGGTCGACGGGGGGGAGCCCCCGGGACGGGTCCGGCGCCTGGTCAGCGAGAGCAAGAAGTTCATCACCGAGTCCTGCCAGCAGGTGGCCCGCCACGCGATGCAGGTGATGGGGGGCATCGGCTACACCCGGGTCTACCCGGTGGAGCGGATCGTCCGGGACCTGGCCCTGGCCAGCATCTGGACCGGGACCTCCGAGATCATGAGCCAGATCATCGCGACGGAGTGGTACAAGGAGCGGGAGGCCCTAGAGCAGGCCGGCGAGACCCGGGACGTCGAGGGGGACGCCGAGGGCGCCGGGGACCTGGACGAGAAGGACTACGGCTGACCGGAGGGGCTCATGGTGGAAGGACCCACCGCGGCGGTGCTGATCATCGGGAACGAGGTCCTCTCGGGGCGGACCCAGGAGGCGAACCTGGCCTTCCTGGCCAGGCGCCTGGGGGAGATGGGGATCCCGGTGGTGGAGGCCCGGGTGGTCCGGGACCGGGAGGACGAGATCGTCGAGGCGATCCGCCAGATGCGGGAGCGGTGCACCTGGCTGTTCACCACCGGGGGCATCGGTCCGACCCACGACGACATCACCACCGCCGCCGTGGCCAGGGCCTTCGGGATCCCGGTGGTCCGGGACCCCGACGCCGAGGCCCGCCTGCGGGCCCACTATGCCCCCGGGGAGGTCACGGAGGCCCGGCTCAAGATGGCGGACGTCCCCCAGGGGGCGGTCCTGGTGGACAACCCGGTCAGCACCGCCCCGGGCTACCGCATCGGGAACGTCTTCGTGCTGGCCGGGGTGCCGGTCATCGCCCAGGCGATGTTCGAGTCCCTGGCTCCGACCCTGCAGGGGGGTCCACCCATCCTGTCCCGGACCGTCCGGTGCCGGACGCCCGAGGGGGTGATGGCCGGGGCCCTGGGGGGGATCCAGCGGCGGCATCCCGAGGTGGAGATCGGGTCCTATCCCTTCTTCCGCCGGGGGGAGGTCGGGGTCTCCCTGGTGGTCCGGGGGACGGACCCGGGGGCCCTGGACGCCGTGGTCCGAGAACTGGTGGAGATGCTCCGAGACCTGGGAGACGATCCGGAGGTCTGAAGGGATGGCGTCCCGAAGGAACCCCGCTGCCGGTCCGATTTCCCGCCTTCCGGGCAGGGCATCGCTGCCGGTCCTCTGCTGCCTGCTGGCGTGTGGCGGCCGGACCCCGGGAACTCCGGTTCCCGAACCGGCGCCGAGGCCTGTCCCGAGGCCGGCTCCGGCGGCAGCGTCTCCCGGGGAGGACCGGGCGGCCGTCGAGACCCCGTTGGAGGTCCCGGACGGCATGGTGCACGTCCCCGAGGGCCCCTTCCCGATGGGGTGCGACCCCGATCGGGACGGGCCCTGCGCCCGGGCCGAGACCCCCTCCCGGACCCCCTGGGTCTCGGGGTTCTTCGTGGACCGGACCGAGGTGACCGTCGATGCCTACCGGGCGTGCGTCGAGGCCGGGGTCTGCCCGCGCCCCGTGTCCTTCAGCCTGTGCAACTACGGGTCCCCGGACCGGGGGAACTTCCCGGTGAACTGCGTCACCTGGGACCACGCCGCGACCTACTGCCGGTGGCGCCAGGGGCGCCTGCCCACCGAGGCGGAATGGGAGAAGGCGGCCCGGGGCACCGACGGCCGGCCCTGGCCCTGGGGCCGGGAGGCCTACGATGCCGGCGGGGTCTTCCGGGCCAACCTGGGCGAGGGCTTCGCCTCGGTGCTCCGGTCCCGGGACCACTGGGAACTCGATGCCCCGGCGGGTTTCTATCCCGAGGGGGCGAGTCCCTGGGGGGCCCTGGACATGGCGGGCAACCTGGCCGAGTGGGTCGAGGACGGCTACCGGGAGCCCTACGACCCCGCGGACCTCCGGGACCCCCGGGTCGGGACGTCCCCCGAGGGACGCGTGGTCCGGGGCGGGTCCTTCCGGGACCCGGGCCGACGGGCCCGGACCTACGCCCGGGAGTTCCATCCCCCCGAGTCCTGGTACGACCACGTGGGCTTCCGCTGCGTCCGTCCCGCTCCCCGGTAGGGCCTCCTGCGGGACCGCCGGGATTTGACCGGGAGGGCCTGCTGCACCTAGTCTTCCGTGGAGGATCGGAGGTCGGAGGGGCGATGGGGCCGGGAATCGTCCGGGGAGCGGTCCTCCTGGTGATCCTCGCGGGGTCCCTCCCGGCGGCCGCCCGGGACCTGGCCGACGAGGTCCTCCGGGACGAGGGGGGCCGCCCGGTCCGGGTCTTCGGGGACCGGGAGGTGCGGGAGGTCCGGGAGGACCGGGCCCTGCACCTGCTCTTCGACGACTGCAGCGGCGGCACGGTGGAGGTCCGCGTCGAGGCCCCCGGGGCCGGCCCCGGCGTCCTGGAAC
>JAGOKF010000022.1 GCA_017994695.1 Myxococcota bacterium
AGGACCCGGATGTCCAGGCACCGCGCGGCCTCCAGCAGCCGGGCCGTGAACCGGACGTCCTCGGGGCTCGGGGTCGGGTCCCCCGACGGATGGTTGTGGACGAAGACCACCCGTCCCGCGGACTCTTTCACCAGCACCGTGAAGACCTGCCGCGGCGTCAGGTTGACCCCCGACTCCCATCCCCGGGCCAGCACCCACTCCCCGACCAGCCGGTTCCGGCTGTTCACCGCCAGGGCCAGGAAGGCCTCGTTGGGTTCGAAGGCCAGGCGGCGGCAGTGGTCGGCCACGGCCCGGGAGGTGTCCAGCACCGCGTCCGCGTCCGGGGTTTCCAGCAGCACCCGGCGCCCCATCTCCCAGGCGGCCGCCAGGCGTCCGGCCTTGGCGATCCCCAGGCCGTGGAGGCGCGCCAGTTCCCCCGGCCGCCGATCGGCCAGGCGCCGGAGGGACCCGGCCTCTCGCAGCAGTTGCCTTGCCAGGGCCGGGCCCGGGAGCCTCCGGGTGCCCGGGGACAGGATCAGCGTCAGCAGTTCCTCGTCGGCCAGGGCCTCCACCCCGACGCCGATCATCCGCTCCCGGGGCCCCATGGGTGCCTTCTGGTCCCGGCATTCCTCCGTCGCCATGTCCATTCCCCCGTTCCAGTCGACCCGCCTTCCTTGCAGGACGGATGCCGGTTCCGAGGAGATGCAACCTGCGGATTTTCTTGGGACAAGCGGCGTACATGCCGGAACGGAGGGCGGGGACCGGCTGCACCGTCCAGTCCAGGTCCAGCCGGCGGTCGATTCGGGGAGGATCCGTGCGGTCAGGACCCCTTCAGTTCCTCGAGGATGCCGTTCAGGGCCGCCTTGGCGTCGGAAAAGACCATCAGGGTGTTCGGGGCCTCGAACAGTTCGTTCTTGATCCCCGCGAAGCCGGACCCCAGGCTTCGCTTCACCACCAGCACCGTCCGGGCCTCGTGGACGTTCAGGATGGGCATCCCGTAGATGGGGCTCTTCTGGTCCCGGTTGGCCGCCGGGTTCACCACGTCGTTGGCCCCGAGGACCACCACCACGTCGGTGTTCCGGAACTCCGGGTTGATCTGGTCCATCTCCACCAGTTGTTCGTAGGGGACGTTCGCCTCGGCCAGCAGCACGTTCATGTGCCCCGGCATCCGTCCGGCCACGGGATGGATCGCGTAGCGGACCTGGATACCCCGGCGCTGCAGGGCCTCGGCCAGGTCCCGCAGGGCGTGCTGGGCCTGGGCCACGGCCATGCCGTACCCCGGGACGAAGATCACGCTCTGGGCTCCCTCCAGGATCACCGCCGCCTCGTCGAGCCCGGCGGACTTCACGTTCTGGTACTCCCCCTGGGTGCCCGTCGAGGTGTCCGCGGCCCCGAATCCCCCGAACATCACGTTGGCCAGGGACCGGTTCATCGCCTTGCACATGATGCGCGTCAGGATGATCCCGGCGGCTCCGACCAGCGACCCGGTGATGATCAGCATCTGGTTTCGGATCACGAAGCCCGTCATGGCCGCGGCGAGTCCCGAGTAGGAGTTCAGCAGGGAGATCACGACCGGCATGTCGGCCCCGCCGATGGGGATGACCAGCAGCACGCCCAGGACCAGGGACAGCCCCGTCAGCACCCAGAGGGCCGCCTGGATCTGCCCGTGGCCGCTCGCGAAGCCCGCCAGCCAGGTTCCGGCCGCCAGCGTGCCCAGGCCGACCACCGCCAGGATCCCGTGGCGCCCCGGCAGCAGGGTCGGGTTCCCCGGGAGCAGTTCCTGGAGTTTCCCGAAGGCGACCAGGGACCCGGTCAGCGTCACGCCCCCGATCAGGATCGACAGCGCCACCGTGATCGCAGCGTCCATCCCCATCGCGGTCCCGATGTCCGGCACGCTCCGTTCCAGCACGTCGTGGTACACCAGGGACAGGGCCACGACCGCCGAGGCCCCGCCGCCCAGCCCGTTGAAGACGGCGATCATCTGCGGCATCGCCGTCATCTTCACCCGGTAGGCGAAGAACAGGCCGATCGCGGAACCGATCACCAGCCCCGCGAGGATGAAGGTCCAGTCCACCTTCCCCAGGCCCACCAGGGTCACCACGACGGCCAGCAGCATGCCCACGGCCGACAGCAGGTTCCCCTTCCGGGCGGTCGGCACCCGCTGCTGCATCTTCAGGCCGATGATGAACAGGGACGCGGCCACCAGGTTCAGCACCACCACCAGCGAGTTCATGGCTTCACTTCCCCTTCCGGAACATCTTCATCATCCGGTCCGTCACGGCGTAGCCGCCCACCACGTTCACCGTCGCCAGCACCACGGCCAGCAGGCCCAGGAGCCCCGCCACGTCCGCCTGGGCGCTCGCCGCGGTGTAGAGAGCACCGACCAGGGTCACCCCGGAAATGGCGTTGGCGCCGGACATCAGCGGCGTGTGCAGTGTCGGGGGCACCTTGCTGATGACCTCGAAGCCCAGGAACACCGCCAGCACGAACACGGTCAATCCCGCCAGGAACGCTTCCATCAGCCATTTCCTCCCTGTTCGAGGGCCGCCGCGACGTCGGCCTGCCGGATTTCGCCGTGATGCACGACCAGCGCCCCGGCGACGATCGGGTCCTCCAGGTTCACCAGGGGCTCGCCTTTCGGAAGCAGCAGGCGCACCGCCTCCAGCAGGTTGCGGGCATAGACCTCGCTGGCGTTCCGGGGAAGGGTCGAGGGCAGGTTCCGCAGGCCGATGATCGTGACCCCCCGGTGTTCCACCGTGCGTCCCGGCTGGGACAACTCGCAGTTGCCCCCCTGTTCCACGGCCATGTCCACGATCACGGACCCCGGGCGCATCTCCTCGACCATCTCCCGGGTCACCAGCACCGGGGCCCGCTTTCCGGGGACCAGGGCCGTCGTGATCACGGCGTCCGCCGCCGCGATGCGCCGCCGGACCTCGGCCTTCTGCCGATCCAGGAACTCGGCCGAGGCCTCCTTCGCGTAGCCCCCCTCCCCTTCCAGGTCCCCCATCCCCTCGACCTCGATGAACCGGGCCCCGAGGCTCTGGACCTGCTCCTTCACGGCGGCCCGGACGTCTGACACCTCCACCACGGCCCCCAGGCGCCGGGCCGTCGCGATGGCCTGGAGCCCCGCGACCCCCGCACCCAGGACCACCACCCGGGCCGGGGTGATCGTCCCGGCCGCCGTCATCAGCAGCGGCATCATCCGAGGCAAAGCGTCGGCGGCCAGCAGGGCGGCCTTGTACCCCGCGATGTTGCTCTGGGAGGACAGGGCGTCCATCGACTGGGCCCGGCTGATCCGCGGGACCCGGTCCAGGGCGAAGGCCGAAGCCTTGCGTTCCACCAGGGCCCGGACCTGGTCGCGGTTCTGCAGGGGCCACAGGAACGATACCAGGATGGCCCCCTCCTTCATCCCGCGCAGGAAGGACGGCTCCGGGGGATTCACCGCCAGGACCGCGTCCGCCGAAGCGATCGCCCCGGCGTCCTCGGCCGGCGCCAGGGTCGCCCCGGCCGCCCGGTAGTCCTCGTCGGACCAGAAGGCGCCCTGCCCCGCTCCCTGCTGGACCACCACCTCCAGGCCCTTCTTCGCCATCGCCTGGACGGTCTCCGGAGAGGCCGCGACCCGCCGCTCCCCCTCCTGCGTCTCCCGTCGAACCAGGATCCTCGCCATCGCCCCGCTCCCCTGTCCAGAGAAAAACGGAATCCGGAGTCGGGAAAAAGGTAATCACCGGGGAAAGCATGGCAAGAGGCCCGGCGATCCGGCGGGTTGGAAGCAGACGGGGCCGTCCGGGGCGCCTACAGGTGCATCTTCTTGAAGAGGCCTTCGGGGACGTGGATGACCCCCAGGAGGATCGGCTTCCAGAACGGCGGCAGGTACACCACGTCCTTCCGGCGGTCCATGGCCCGGACGATGCCCTTTCCGACCTTCTGCGGCGAGGCGAAGAGGGGGGACTTCCGCAGGTGGGCCGTCATCGGCGTGTCCACGAAGCCGGGCTTGATCGTCACCACCGCGACGCCGCTCCTCCACAGGCGGTTCCGGAGCCCCTGGAGGAAGGTCGCCACGGCGGCCTTGGACGTCCCGTAGAGGTAGTTGCTCTGGCGGCCCCGGTCCCCGGCCACCGACCCGATCACCGCGATCACCCCGTGTTTCCGGGCCTCGAAGGCGTTGGCGATGGGCGTCAGGATCGATACCACGCTGAGGAAGTTCACCCGGAGGTCCCGCTCGGCCACGGCGAAGTCCTCCCGCCCCCGGGCCTCGTCGGACAGCACCCCGTGGGCCAGCAGCACCTGGTTCACCGGCCCTCCCAGGGCCTGCTCGGCGGTCTCCAGCAGCGACGGGTGCCGGTCGAAGTCCAGGGCGTCCATCACCAGCGTTTCCACCTGGGCCGCGCCCCGGGTCCGCAGGTCCCCCGCCAGGGCCTCCAGTTTCCTCGGGTCCCGGGCGACCAGGAACAGCCGTTCCTTCCGGGAGGCCCAGATCCGTGCTGCCTCGATGGCGATGGCACTGGTGCATCCGAAGACGAGGATCCGGGACATCACCACACCTCCTGGGGCATCACCCGACGCCAGAAGCCCGAGGACAGGGCCGGGTCCCTGTGGCGCAGGAACTCCTCGAGCCTCGGGAAGAAGGCCCGGAAGGACGCGGGGCTCATCCGGGCGTCCTTGGCGGGATAGACTGCGCCCCCGACGTCCCGGACCCGGGCGTCCAGGCGCTCGCAGAGGTCCAGCACGTCCTGTCCCGACATCGGGAAGTCCATCGCCAGCGTCACCCCTCGCCCCTGCATGAAGGACAGCAGCCCTTCCGGGGCCATCGCGCCGCAGGTCTTCATCACCGACACCGGGCTTCCGAGCCCCGACGCCGCGACCTCCTGGAGGATGCCCCGGATTCCCGGGCGGGCCTGGTCCCAGGGCACCAGGCACTGCCACTGCAAGAAGCCCCGCTTCCCGTAGCCCCGGTTCCAGTCCCGGATGGCGTCCAGGGGGTAGAAGAACGGCTCGAAGTGCCCCACCGCGTGGACCCGGTCCCGGAACTGCTTCGCGTAGTAGAGCCGGTTGAACCAGCGGATCGTGAAGGGGTTCAGCAGGAAGCCGGGGAGGTCGAAGGGCACCGACAGCCGGGGCTCCTTCGGCGGGAGCAGCCGCCGGTCTTCCGGGAGGCGTTCGGCCCATTCCCTGGAGGCGAAGCGGCCCCGGTTGAACAGGCCCCGGCCCAGGCCGCGGCCGGACGCCGTGACGTCCACCCAGGACACGATGAAGGGCCAGTCGGCCTCGCTGGCCTCGCTGAGGTCGAAGAACTCGTCCAGGTCCCGGGTCTTGATGGATTCGCTTTCGATGCCGTGGCTGTCGATGGGCACCAGGGGGAACTCGGCCCAGGTGATGATTCCGGTCAGGCCCAGGCCGCCGATGGTGGCCCGGAACAGGTCGCCGTGCTCTTCCCGGGAGCAGACGACGCGGCTTCCGTCGGATCGGGCCAGTTCCAGGCGGCGGACCAGGGCCCCGAAGGTTCCCACCTGGTGGTGGTTCTTGCCGTGGACGTCGTTCGCGATGGCCCCGCCCACCGTCACGAAGCGCGTGCCCGGCGTGGTCGGCAGGAAGAAGCCCCGGGGCACGAAGACCCGCAGCAGGGTGTCCAGCGACACGCCCGCCTCGCACTGCAGCAGGCCCGTGACCGGGTCGAACCGGAGCAGGCGGTCCATGGGGACCATGTCCAGCAGCGTGCCTCCCGGATTGAGGCAGGAATCGCCGTAACTGCGTCCGAGGCCCCGGGGCAGGAAGGATCGTCCTTGCGCCCGCAGGTCCGGGAGTTGATGGCTCCAGAAGACGGGCAGGACTTCCTGGTCCTCGGCTGTCGGGTATCGTCCCCAGCACGGGCGGTTCACGTCGGTTCCCCCCGGACCCGTTCCCGGGTCATTCTACACGGAGCCGTGTCCGCTGCCACGGCAAACGCCGTGCCCCTGGGGGGCGTTCGGCCGGGCCCACCGGGAGGTGGAGGCCGGGTGCCTGCGGCCAGGACCTGGAACCAGGCCGATTCGGAGCGGAACGTCGGCGGTTCCTTCGAGGCTTCCGGGCGGCGGTTTTCCCGGGAACATTGGGGAGTTCGGAGGAGCGGCCGCAATGCTGCTTGCCAAGGTCGGGTTCCTTGTGCTACAAAGTCGGCGCTTTTCGGGCCCGGGGCGTAGCGCAGTCTGGTTAGCGCACTTGACTGGGGGTCAAGGGGTCACTGGTTCAAATCCAGCCGCCCCGACCGGGGAGAGCCCGCGGGACTCAAGGGAAAATCCCAAAAGTCCCGCGGGTTTTCGTGCTTTCGATCCCCGCGTTTTCCGCCCGATTTTCAACCGCCGTCTTCCGGCTAACCGCGTCCGCCAGACGAAATGCCAGACGAAATCCCGTCCGCCTCGCCCTCGTCCATGCCCCCGATCAGGACCCTCAGCGCCGGCCGGCGCTCCGGGGCGCCCACGTAGTGGCGCGTCGCCGTGCGGCCCTCGTCGCCGTGCCGCAGCGCGTTCGCGATGTCCCCGATCCCCCGGCCCAGCAGGACCCGCAGCAGCGTCGCGTGCGTCCCGCGCAGCCCGTGCGGGCAGACCTTCCGCACCGGCTGGCCGACCACGTCCGACTTCCCGCAGACCTCGACGACCAGGTCGCGGAGCCAGCCGCGCGTGTGGGGCCTGCCCTCCCGGTCGCGCAGCAGGAACTCCTCGGGCTTCCGGTCCGCCGTCAGCCAGGCCAGGTCCGCGCGCAGGACCTGGGGAATCTCCCACTCGCCGTTGCGCGCCGCCGTCTTCACGTGCCAGCCGTCCACCTCGTCGGCCCCCTGGTCCCGGACGTACCCGATCCCGGCCGCGAGGTCGATGTCGCCCCCCTTCAGGTGCAGGACCTCGCCCGACGCGAGCCCGCACAGCAGAGGCAGGGCCGACGCCACCCGGCGTTCCGCGCCGATCTGCTCGCGGAACTTCTTCGGCGCCGTGTCCGGGTGCGTCAGCGCCAGGCCGACCGCCAGGTACGCCTCGACCTCTCGCAGGTTCCGAAGTTGCGCCTTCCCCCGCCCGAGTTCCCGGCTGCCGTTCCGGGTGCGCCAGGGAAGCGGCTCGTCCATGCGGTCCCGCTGGCGCAGGTACACCGCGACGATGTCCTTGTGCAGCACCCCCTTCCGGCGAAGCCACTCCGCGAACCGCACGTATCCCGCGCCCGGTTTCCTTGGACACGCACTTGAGGTAATTGCCCTGAGGGAGGAGGTTCGAGGATATAGAGAGGGACAAGAGGGACGAGCGGAGCGAGGACCGGGGTCATCAGCCGGGGACAGCGGAAGCGGAGCCCCGGCTCTCTGCAAGCAGTGCAGGGGAGGACGTGCCTGCGGCACGTCCGATAGCCTGGAGTAGAGTCCACGGAAGTGGTGTACGAGGGGGAGTCCCAGGGAATTGGGGCTTTCGAGCGAAGCGAGGGGAAGGGCCGGGGGTTGAGGAGGGCGTAGCCCGACGAGACCCCCGGCGGGGGCCCCTGGGCGGACAAGCGACCACAGCATCGCGGCCAGATTGTTCAGGGTCCCGATCCGCAGCACGTACACGAATAAGTCCTGGTTCCGGTAGGCCAGCCCGCGATCCTCTGGGTCGAACCATCCCACCGGTTCCCAGAGGGGCTTGGGATCCTCGGTGGGCCGCGGCCGGGCCTGCCCCTGGTCGAGGAAGTACCCGGCCGCCGTGGCCATTCCCTCGTTGAACCCGGTGTGGCTCTTGTAGCACCACTTCCTCCCGGCGTCCTCGTAGTCGAAGCAGCGGTAGGGAATGTCGTAATTGCGGAAGATTGCGTGGAACATCTCGTGGGCGATCGAGGCCAGGACGCTCCCCAGGTCGTCCGTGGACGCGGCGTCGATGCGCTTCGTGGACACGAACAGGCGCCCGAAATGCTCGGCGGGGTCCGCGGCGGCCGGCCGGGTGTTGCCGTCGAAGGAACTGCCGCCGGCGGTCAGGTGGATGTGCCAGCGGGGTCCGAGGACCGTGGTCTCCAGGTACAGGAAGGGTTCCTTCAGGCCCGCCGACGAATAGGCCGCCGCGGCCTTCATCGCCGCCCGAAGCACCTTCTTCGCCTGGGCCACGGTGACCCGCTGGCCGTCGAAGTCGAGGGTCCACTGGGTCGCGGGCCAGCCGCCGACCGGCGGGTCGGGCATCAGGGCCGACTGGAGGGGACCCCCTTCCAGTGCCTCGGTGGCATCCATCCGGCGGACGGCTTCCCGGAACACGACGGCGAAGGTGAAGGAGGGCGGCAGGCCCAGCAGGGTCGCCGTGAACCGGCCGGTGCCCGGATCGAAGGCGCCGTCCAGGGGGACCTCGTCCCCTCCCGGCAGGACCGCCCACAACTGGAGCCCGGGATGCCCGATGGCCTCGGGAGGAGGGTCCGCGGGGACCGACAGCCGGATCGGCGCATCGGGCCCCGTCGCCAGGTCGTTGACGTCCGCCGCGGCGTCGTACCAGTCCGACACGGCGATCGCGCCGGAATCCAGGGAGGGTTCCTCGGCGGCCGGACGCAGGGCCAGGGTCACGGGTTCCTTCAAGCCGCCGCTCACCGACAGAGTCGGACCGCCCGGAAGGGTCACGGCGTCTCCGCTGCCGGAGACCGTTCCGAACGCGGCGTAGCCCTGCAGATCGATCCCGGAACGGTTGTCCCCGACCCTTCGGTCCGACAAATCCTCCGTTCCGTTCCCCGGTCCCGATCCCCCGCCGGAATCGCATCCGGCCGATCCGATCAGGGAAAGCAGCGCCCACCAGGACACGAGGGTCCAGGATCTTTCCATGGTGGCCGACTCCCGGCGTAGCCCAATGAGGCTACGGTATCATCGCCTCACCGCGCCTCCAAGCGGCCCGAACCCCACAGCCCCTGCGTCTTCGCCAGGGGGATACCCGGAAGGCAGCGCCGCTGCCGGGGGAACCGGTCCCCATGCCGATCGGAATGCCCGCCCGCTCCGGACTGCCGCGTCGGTACGGCGGAGGCTCCCGGTGCGGCGTCCGCGGGCCGGGCGACCTTGTGAAAGAACGCGACTTCGCTTATACATCGCCCTCCGCGGAAGGGTCGTATCACGTCGGGAGGGTTCCATGGGAAGGACAGGATGGCTGGCGATCGGGGCCTTGGCATGGACCGTGGCCTGTGATGCGCCCCTGGACCGGGAAGGTCCCCTGGGGACCGAGGCCCCGGGATTCCTGGACGACATGGCCTCGGGGGCACTGAAGGTGGACTACGAGGCGGTGGTCCGCTTCCAGGCCGACTGGTCGGAGGTCCCGGTCGTGACGCCGGTCTTCGCGGGCGGCCGGCTGCGCCTGGAGTACGACCCGGCCCGCCTTCCCTGGTGCCGGGCGACCTACAACGGGATGCCGGCCTGGTCCATCGTGGCCCGGTGGAAGGCCCTTCCGGGGGGAACCGTCCGGGAGGCGCCGCTGGTGGCCGGCGGGGCGTGGATGCAGGCGGTGATCCAGGTCCCCGAGGACGCGACGTCCCTGGAGATCTGGTTCGTGAACACGGACCGCCAGGGCTGCCGCCAGGTGGACTCGGACTTCGAGCGGAACTACCGCTTCGAAACCACCCTGCCCTCCCCTCCCGTGGACCTGGTCTTCGGGGCCGACTGGACCGAGGAAAGCCGCGGGATCCTCCGGCAGGGGGGCATCGCCCGCCTGGTCTATGCGCCCCAGCGCCTGACGGCCTGCCGGGCCTCCGAGAACGGCGCCCGGGCCTGGAACATCCTGGCCTCCTGGCGCTTCTCCCCCGGTGGCCAGACGGGAAGCATCGCCCTCTACGAGGGGGATTTCTACGGCGGCGACGGGGCGATCCGGCAGCCCCTGGTGCCGATCCCGGCCGACGCGACGTCGGTGGCCTTCTGGTTCGGCAACACCGACCGTACCGGTTGCCAGGCCTGGGATAGCGACTTCGGGCGCAACTACCTCTTTCCCGTCTCGGCCAGGGACGCCACGGTCCGGGTCGGCTGGGCCGGGGACTTCGACTTCGTGTGGTTCCACCGGGACCCGGCCTGGCACCGGGGGGACGTGGACCCCGCCTGGTACTTCGACACGATGGCAGGGGCCGAGGTGGCCACGTCGGTGGAGGTCCAGGTCTGGGCCCCGGGGCTCACGGATCGGCCCTGGGGCAGCGATGCCGAGGCCCGGGCGGCGGCCGAGGCGACCCTCCGGGCCGAAGCGGTCACCGACGCGATCCCGGGACCCGTGGAGGGATTCGGCACCGTGCCGTTGACCTTCCTGCGCCGGCAGGGGAACAACTTCGTCTATTCGTGGTCGCTGGTCGCCCTCCGCAGGGCCGTGGCCCGGGACGGGCTCTATCGGTACTACGTCCGCTTCAGCGCCGACGGCGGGACCTCCTGGGTCGTCGCGGGCCGCGACGGGGACCGGATGCGGCGCTTGGTGCTGGCCGGGACCCAGGACTGCTCGCTGTTCCCGGACCACCCGCCCGAGGGATGCCCGGTGGACCGGGTCGTCCAGTGGGCGGGGGACCTGGGACGGATCGCCACCCATTCCTGCTCCTTCAGCCTGGGGATTCCCGATCCCGTGACCTTCTACAAGTCGGCCCTGGGGCACGACTGCATGGCTCTCACCGTGGACGTGTACGTCCCGGGCCTCACCGATTCCGGGGGGAATCCCGAGGCCATCCAGGCCGAGGTGGAGACCGACGTGGGCTTCTCGGGGGGCCCTCTGGCGTCCCCAGCGCGCTACCCCCTGGCCTTCCTGGGTCGGGAAGGCAACAACCACCGGTTCGTCTGGTGGGTCCAGGAGCACGTGGGTCGAGCGGACCGGGGGGACTACCGCTACCGGTTCCGGCTGTCGGCGGACCAGGGCAGGACCTGGTACGTCGTGGGGAAGCAGTCGGGTCCGTCGGACCCCACCTGGAGGACGCTCCGGATCCGGAACGATTCCCTGGACGGGGACCAGGTGTCGGTCTGCGACGGGGTCTTCCGCTTCGAGGGCCCCACCAGCGTCTTCCCGGCCTGTTTCGACTACGAGACGCCGCCCTCCTACGATGCCCGGTACTGCGAGTTCTGGCCGAACGCCCTGGGACGGGGGTCCCTGAGCCACAACGGGGCCTCGGCATCCTGGATCGAGGCCTGGATCCGGATCGGTCCCGTCGAGGGCACTCCCCGGAACGTGGGCCTCTGGGTCCGGACCCGGGACGGCGACGGCAGCCGGGAGTCCTTCGTGACAGGACGGGAGGTGGAGCCGGGCTACTGGTTCACGGGGTACACCTACGCGCGAACGGTCCCGGGCCAGGGATCCTTCACGCAGACCGTGGAGGCCCTGGCGTTCTTCCTGGACGTCCAGCGCCCCGAAGGGGAGATCGTGCGCCTGTGGCAGAGCCGCGGAGGCGCCAACTGGACCGTGGACGAGAACTTCCGGGAACCGGGGTTCGTGAAGAACATCGGCGTGGGGCAGATCGAGTACTGCGTGGAGTCGGCCCCGGTGCTGCAGCCGAAGCATGCCTGCAACCCCTGACCGGGGAAGGAATCGGGAGACGGACGATGAGACGCATGGTGGCGGGATGCATGGCGGTCCTGGTCACGGCGTGCGCCGGGACCTCGAATCCGGCGGACCTGGACGATCCAGGAGGCCCGTCAGCGGACCTCCCGGGGCATCGGGACCTGGTTCGCGACGACGGGGATCTCCCGGGCCCCGAAGACATCCCTGGGGATGAGGCGGCGCAGGAGGTGGACGCGGGATCGGCCGATGCGGGTTTCCAGGACGGGACGATCCGGGATCCCGGGAACCAGGACGTGGATGCAGCCTCGTGGTGCGGGACGTGGGCGGAAGCCTGGTGCGGCTTCCAGGTCCGATGCGGCTGGAGGGCCTCTGCCGCCGCAGGCGCCTGCCGGGAAGAACTGGCCGACGAGTGCCCGGGGGCGCTTCTGGCCACGGTCCGGGACCAGGGAGGAGTCGGGTTCGACGGCGGTGCGGCCCGCGACTGCCTGGAGGCGCTTTCCTCGCTTGCCTGCGGGGAATGGTGGACCGCATTCCGGGAAGGTCGGGACCCCTTCCCGGCCTGCCGGGAGGTCCTCCGGGGCCTGCGGGGCTTCGAGGGCCCCTGCTCCTTCCCCTTCGAGTGTCCATCCGGAGGCTGGTGCGACCTGTCGGCCTGCCCGGGAACGTGCCGGGCATTCGCCGAGGTCGGCGGGGCCTGCGGCATCGACCGCCCCTGCGACCCCCTGAAGGCGCTCTGCCGGGAAGGGGTCTGCGTCGTTCTTCCGGGGATCGAGGAGGCCTGTCCGGAGGGGGTCTGCGCCTGGCCTCTCCGGTGCGACGGGGGAACGTGCCGCAGTCCGGTCGGGCCCGGGGAGGCCTGCCTGGTCGCCGCGGGGGACTGCCTGGCGGGCATGGTCTGCCGGGGGCAGGAGCCCGGTTCCGGCCGCTGCGGGCCTCCCGCCGGCCCCCAGGAACCCTGTTTCCGGACCGTCGAGTGCGCCGACCCCGAGGGGCGGACGCCGCTGGTGTGCATGTCCGGCCGCTGCATCGAGGCTCCGGGCCCCGGGGAGCCGTGCCCCGACCTGGCCTGCTCCGGGGCCTGGTGCGACCTCGGCGGGGAGGTCCCCCTCTGCAAGGCGCTTCCCGGGGACCAAGAGACCTGCCTCGACGGCTTGAGGTGCGCCGAGGGGCTCTGGTGCCGCCAGGGGCGATGCACGCCACGGCTGGGCGACGGAAGTCCCTGCGACGGCCCCTGGCAGTGCGAATCGGGGCGGTGCGTGGCGGGGACCTGCCGCTCTCCCGGCGCCCTGCCCTGTCCCTGAAGGACCGATGCCGTCACGGCGCCGGTCGTCCGATCCTGGCAGGGCACCCGGCCGGCCGGTTCACGACCGGTGGACGTGGACCGGCAGGCCGCCCGCCACCTCGGCCACCTCCAAGGTCAATTCCGAAAAGGTCGGGTGGGGGTGGATCGTGCCGACGAGGTCCTCCAGCGTGGCGCCCATCTCCAGGGCCAGGGTCCCCTCGGCGATGAGTTCCGAGGCCATCGGGCTGACGATGGCCTGCCCGAGCACCCGGCCGGTCCGGGGGTCGTAGAGGACCTTCGAGAAGCCCTCGGTGTCCCCGGTGGTCCAGGCCCGGCCCAGGGCCGTCAGGGGGAAGCGCGCGACCGCGTGGTCGATTCCCTCCCGCCGGGCCTCCTGCTCGGTCATCCCCGTCCAGGCCACCTCGGGGTCCGTGAAGGCCGCCGCGGGGATGGCGTGGTGATCGAAGGCCGAGGGCCGTCCGGCCAGGACCTCGGCCGCGACCTTCCCCTCCCGGGAGGCCTTGTGGGCCAGCATCGGTCCCGGGGTGACGTCTCCGATGGCCAGGATGTGGGGGACCGAAGTCCGTCGCTGCTCGTCCACGACGACGAACTCCCGGTCATCGAGGCCCACCCCGGCCCGGTCCAGGCCGATGTCGTCGGTGTTCGGCCTGCGCCCGGCCGCCACCAGGACCCGGTCGAAGCGTTCGGTCCGCGTCCCGCCAGGACCCTCCAGCGTGGCCCGGAACCCGTCGCCTTCGGGTCCGGCCGCGACGACCCGCGTGTCCAGGAGGACCGCTTCGAGGGTCCGGCCCAGGCGTCGGTGAAGGGCCCTCGAGATGTCCTCGTCGGCCCCGGGGACCAGGGTCCGGGCCATTTCCACCACGGTGACCCGGGAACCGAGCCCGGCGTAGATGGACCCGATCTCCAGGCCGATGTACCCGCCCCCGATCACCAGCAGGCGTTCGGGAATCTCCGGGATCTCCAGGGCCTCCCGGGCGGTCCATGCCCCCTCGATTCCCCGGGGGATCACCGGGCGGGACCCGGTGGCGACGATGGCCTGGCGGAAATCGATCCCCGCGACCTCGCCCTCGATCACGTCCAGGGACCTGGGCCCGGTGAAGCGGGCCCGGCCGCGGATCACCTCGACGCCGCGCTGTCGCAGCAGCCCCGCCACCCCCTGGCTCAGCCGATCCACGATGCCGTTCTTCCAGGCCCGGAGCCTGTCCGGGTCCAGGCGAAGCCCCTCCACCGTCAGGCCGAATGCGCCTCCGTTCCGGGCCGCCTCGGCGACCCCCACGGCGTGGATCAGAGCCTTGGACGGGATGCAGCCCTCCAGCAGGCAGGTGCCCCCGGGGCGTTCCCGCTCGTCCACCAGCACCACCTCCAGGCCCAGGTCGGCCGCCCGGAGCGCGGCGACGTACCCCCCGGGCCCGGCGCCGATCACCACTAGTTGCGTCTGCTGTCGCAGCGATCCCATCACCATGGCGTCATCCCTCCACCGCCAGTCGCAGGGGGTCCTGGAGCAGGTCCCGGACCAGGCCCAGGAAACGGGCCGCCTCGGCCCCGTCGGCGATCCGGTGATCGAACGACAGCGTCATCGGCAGCATCGTGCGGACGACCACCTGCCCGTCCCGGACCACGGGTCGATCCGTCGCCCGGCCCATTCCCAGGATGGCCGACTCGGGGTAGTGGATCGCCGGCACGAAGGAGGTGCCGCCCAGGACGCCGATGTTCGTGATGGTGAACGTCCCGCCCTGGAGTTCCTCCAGCCGGATGCCTCCCTCCCGGGCTCGGCGGGCCAGGTCCTCGATCCCCGCGGCGATGTCCTCGACCGACCGGCGGTCGGCGTCCTTCAGGTTGGGGACGATGAGGCCCCGATCGGTGTCCACGGCGATGCCGACGTGGTAGTAGCGCTTGAAGAAGATCTCCTCCCGGAAGGGGTCCAGGGTCGCGTTGAAGACCGGGTGGCGCTTCAGGGCGATGGACACCGCCCGGACGGCGAAGGCCAGCAGCGTCAGCCGGGTGCCTCCGGCGGAGCGGCGGGCGTTCTCTCGGCGGCGGAAGGCCTCGAGTTCCGTCACATCGGCCTCGTCCATGTGGGCGACGTGGGGGATCAGGACCATCGCGGTGACGGTGTTCCGGGCCACCTTGCGCCGGATGGACCGGACCGGTTCCCGGACCACCTCGCCCCATCGTCCGAAATCGGGAAGCGGCTGGAGGTCCAGGTAGGGAATGACCGCGTTTCCGGGGACCGGCAGGGGCGTCGTCGCCTCCTCGACGTTCCCGGACGTGTCCCCAACGACGGCTCCCGCCGGGACGGGACCGGCCGCGAAGGCCCGGACGTCCTCGGGGGTCACCCGACCTCCGGGGCCCGTGCCGGGGACCAGGCGGATGTCCACGCCCAGTTCCCGGGCGAGCCTGCGGGTAGCCGGGGCCGCCGCGACCCGCTGGGCGGACCCCTTTCCCGGACCCGAGGTCCCCTGGGAGCCAGGGATCGCCGTGGCCTGCCCCTGGTCGATCCCGGGCCAGCCGGTGGCGACCCCGAATGCTGCACCCAGAGCCCCTGGTCCCTGGCGTGTCGCCGGTTCGGAAGCGGTGGTCGGGTGGACAGGAGCGGGACTGT
The DNA here is from genome assembly GCA_017994695.1 of Myxococcota bacterium. Classification (GTDB taxonomy): domain Bacteria; phylum Myxococcota_A; class UBA9042; order DTJE01; family DTJE01; genus JAGOKF01. The sequence goes on from JAGOKF010000022.1 coordinate 15,347, forward strand.
CCGGAACGGCCGCCGACTCCGGCCCCTCCGCCTCCAGCACCACCAGCACCTGGCCCACCCGGACCATGTCGCCCTCCCGGGCGCGCAGTTCCATGACCCGACCCCCTTTCGGGGAGGGGATCGTCACGGCGGCCTTGTCCGTTTCCACGTCCACCAGCGGTGCGTCCTCGGGGATGATCTCCCCGGGTTTCACGTGCCACCGGAGCACCTCGCCCTCGTGGATGCCCTCCCCGAGGTCCGGCAGTCGAAACTCGTACATGCTTCCCCCTCTCACGGATGCAGGGTCCTGCGGACCGCCTCCTGGACCCGGGCCGCATCGGGCAGATACAGGTTCTCGCGGGCGAAGTACGGGGTGATCACGTCGTATCCCGTCACCCGCTGGACCGGCGCCTCGAGGTCCCAGAAGACCTCGTCCAGCACCGCGGCGACGACCTCCGAGGCCGGGCCGAAGGCCCGGTAGCCCTCCTGGACCACCACCAGGCGCCCCGTCTTCCGGACCGACGACGCCACGGTGCCCACGTCCATGGGATGCAGCGTCAGGAGGTCCACCACCTCCACCGAGGCCTCGGACGACAGGCCCTCCGCAGCCTCCAGCACGGGACGCATCATCGCGCCCCAGGACACCACCGTGACGTCCGATCCCTCCCGGACCACCTCGGCCCGTCCGATGACCCCGACCTCCTCCTCGTCCGGGACCTCCTCCTTGAAGGCCCGGTAGGACCGCTTGGGCTCCAGGAACACCACCGGGTCCGGGTCCCGGATCGCCGCGACCAGCAGGCTCCGGGCATTCCGGGGCCCCGACGGGATCACGACCTTGACGCCCGGCAGGGCGTAGAGGGCCTCCCGGGCCTCGGAGTGGTGCTCCAGGGCCCGGACGCCGCCTCCGTAGGGGAACCGCAGGACCAGGGAGGCCGGCCAGCGACCCCGCGACCGGGATCCGTAGCGCGACACGTTCCCCTCCAGTTGACCCATCGCGTTGAAGGTGAACCCGTCGAACTGGATCTCGGCGACCGGTTTCAACCCCCCGATGGCCATCCCCAGGGCCGAACCCAGGATGCCCGCCTCGACCAGGGGGGTGTCCAGCACCCGGTCCCCGCCGAAGCGGGCGTGCAGCCCGTCGGTCACGCGGAAGACGCCACCGTTGACGCCGACGTCCTGGCCGAGGACCACCACGGACGGGTCCCGCTCCATCTCCTGGCGGAGTGCCAGGTTCAGGGCTTCCACCATGTTCCTTCTTGCCATGTCACGCCTCCCTTCGGACCCGTTGCAGGAATGCCTCCCGCTGGGCCTGGAGGGCCGGGGGAGGCGCGGCGTACATGTGGTCGAAGGCGGCGTCGGGGCGTTCCCGGAGCAGGCGCTCCGCCTCGGCCTCGAACTCCCGGACCGCCTGGTCGATCTCCTTCCGGATCTCGGCCACCAGGGCTTCATCCCGGGAGGCCTCCCACCAGCCCCGCTGCTCCAGGTATCCCCGCAGGCGCGGGATCGGGTCCCTCGCCTTCCAGGCCTCCACCTCCGCATCGTCTCGGTAGCGCTTCGGATCGTCCGCGGTCGTGTGCATGCGCATCCGGTAGGTCACCGCCTCGACGACCGTCGGTCCGCCTCCGGACCGTGCCCGGTCGAGGGCCTCCCGGACCGCCCGCACCATGGCCAGGGCGTCGTTCCCGTCCACCCGGATCCCCGGGATTCCCGCCGCCACCGCCCTCTGGGCCAGGGTTTCCGCCCGGGTCTGGCGGGACAGGGGCGTCGAGATGGCCCAGTGGTTGTTCTGGATCACGAAGACCACCGGCACCTGCCAGACTCCGGCCAGGTTCATCGCCTCGAAGAAATCCCCCTGGGAACTGGCCCCGTCCCCCAGGTAGGTCAGGACCGCCGAATCCCGTTCGCCACGGATCTTCATCGCGTAGGCGACCCCCACGGCATGAAGGGTCTGGGAGGCCACGATCACCGCCAGGGGCAGGTTCCGGGACCCCTCGGGGATCTCGTTCCCCTCTTCGAATCCCCCGTCGTACAGGAGGATCCGGGACAGGGGGACGCCGCGCATCCACTGGGCCGGAGCCTCCCGGAAGGACACAGCCATCCAGTCCCGTTCCGACAGGCAGAGGGCCGGTCCGCAGATCGCGGCCTCCTGGCCCGTGGTGGGCGCGAAGGTCCCGATGCGGCCCTGGCGCTGCAGTTTCAGTCTCCGGTCGTCCAGTTCCCGGCCCGTCACCATGGCCCGGTAGAGGCGAAGGGCCTCTTCCCGGGACAGCCCGGGGTCCTTCTTCCGGTCGATCCTCCCGTGCTCGTCGAGCACCTGGAGGTAGGGGATCGTGAACGTCGCCGCAGCGGGCATCGCGTCCTCCTCGATGACGGGAAACTGGGAATAACAGAACTCGGAATCCGAATAACCCAATTTGGCCAGGACCGGGGGATGTCAAGTCGTCGGGGTCCGGGAAATGACCGGGCCGGCACCGGCGGACGGGGGCTCCGGGGAACCCGTGGCCGTGTATCATGACGGGGTCGCAAGGGGGCATCCCCGATGCGTTCCACGGTGTCCGAAGGACTGCGGGTCGTCCGGTCCTGCCCAGGGGATCCCCAAGGGGACCTTGCCCTGGAGGAACAACTGCTTCTGGGAGTTCCGAAACCCTGCCTGTTCCTGTATTCCTGGCCCCGTCCCGTCGTGGTGCTGGGCTGCGGCCAGCCCGAAACCGACGTGGATCGGGCGTTCTGCCGGTCGATGGGGATCCCGGTGCTGCGCCGGTCCTCGGGAGGGACCGGGGTGGTTCACCACGATGACCTCTCGGTTTCCCTGGTGCTGCCTGCGGCGCATCCCTGGGCCCGGAGAATCGGGGATCTCTACGACCGATTCCTGGAGGTCGTCCAGGAGACCCTGGGCCGGGTGGGGGCCGAAACGGAACGATATCAGGGGCCCACCATGCCCGTTCGGCCTCGATCCCCGATCTGCTTCGAGGGGATGGGCCGGGAAACCCTGCTGGTCGGGGGAAGGAAGGCCGTCGGCTGCGCCCAGGCCCGGCGTCGCCACGCGGTGATGGTCCACGGGACGTTGATGCTGCACCTGGACCCGGTGCTCCACGGTGGGGTCTTCGGGGTGTCGCCGGATCGCATCGCCGCCTCCCTGGCTCCCCTGCCGCCGCTGGATCGGGAGGCCCTGTGCCAGTTCCTGGAAGTGGGTTTCCGGGAGGCGCTCCGGGACGCCGCTGCACCGGGGGAAGGGGACCGGCGGTGACCGTGGATCCGGGAATGGGCCGGGAACGGCAGACCCGACCGGACGGGAGGCTGGAGAAGGCGAAGACCCCGGGGAACGGCCGTTGCCGGGACCGGGAGGGAGGAGAGGGACCGATGCAGAGCGATCGCCAGTCCTTCGACGCGGTGGTGCTGGGGGCGGGGTCCGCCGGTTCCGCGGCGGCGGCGTTCCTGGCCGAGGCGGGCCTGAGGACGGCCCTGGTGGACGCCCAGGCTCCATCCCGGGCGGGAGCCGGTTGGGTGAACGCGGTGCCGTTTTGGTTCTATGACCGGGCGGGCATCGCCAGGCCCAGGCCCCCGGAGGCGGTCTCGCCGGGAAAGGCCCTGGTGATGCGGTCGGTCCGGGACACCGGCGGCTTCCGGATCGACCCGGCCCCGGCCCCGACGGTGGACATGGCGCTGCTGGTGGAACGGATCCGGCGGCAGGCCCGGGACGCGGGCGTCCGGATCGCGGCGCCGGTTCGGGAGATCCGCATCCGGTTCGAAGGGGAGCGACCGGTGGAGATGGCCGGCGTTCACGTCCCGGAAGACGGTCCCCCGTTGCGTCTGGAGTGGCGCGCCAGGCTCTTCGTGGAGGCCACCGGACTCGGGGGGTTCCTCCGTCAACAGGTGCCCTTGCTGCGCCGGGACTGTCCCGTGCCGGGCGGCGAAGACCTCTGCGCCGCCATCCAGGAGGACTGCGAGGTGACGGACCGCCAGGCCGCCTCGGCCTTCCTGGAGGAACGGGGGATGGTTCCCGGGGACGTGGCCGGGTGGGTCGGCGTCCGGGGCGGCTACTCGACGGGCATGGTCCACGTCCACGAGGGACTGGACCGGGCGGGACTCCTGATCGGCGTGACCGGGGACGGCAGGAACGGCACCGCGGGGGAATTCCTGGCGGCCTGGAAGGCCCGGTTTCCCTTCCTGGGAAGGGGCCTCCGGACGGGCGCGGGCCTGATCCCCGTCCGCAGGCCCCTGGATCGCCTGGTGGCGCCGGGGGTCGCCTGCGTGGGGGACGCCGCCTGCCAGGTCTTCCCGGGTCATGCCAGCGGGGTCGGGATGGGACTGCTGGCCGCCCGCATGCTGGCGGAGGCCTGCGGCGCAGGCGCCGAGGATCCCGGTGCGCTGGAGGTCCTGTGGAGGTACGCGTCGCGGTTCCAGCGGACCCATGGCCCGATCCTGGGGGCCTTCGACGTGTTCCGGCGCATGGTCTGGAACATGCCCGAGGAGGACGTCCAGGCCCTCACCGACCTGGGGTTCGTGGGACCGGGCGCCACCCGGATGGCCCTCTCCCAGCGGATCGGCGTTCCCGATCCCGGGGAACTCTTCCGGCTGGGGTCCGGGTCCCTCCGGCGACCCGACCTGGCGGCGCGCCTGGCCCGGACCGGGCCCCGGATGGCCGCGGTGGCCGCCCTCTATCGGGCGTACCCAGAATCCCCGGACCCGGCATCCCTGGCCCGGTGGTCCCGTGCCCTCGGCGTCGCCGGGGGCGTGCTTCCCGACGTGGCCCCTCCCGGGTGAATCCGCGGCCGTCCTGGGCAAACGCCAGGAAGAGATCCGGTTCCGGGGCCCGAGCGCCTTGACCCGGCCCCGAGGCCGTCCCGATACTCCCACCGTCCTTGGGGACGAGGCGGCGGGAGGATTCCGATGAAACGCCTGGCGATGCGGACGAAGATCGTGGCGACCCTGGGACCCGCCTCCAGCGCCCCGGAGATGATCCGGGCGCTGCTGGAGGCCGGGGTCAGCGTCTTCCGGCTGAACTTCTCCCACTCCTCGGCCGCCGATGCCCGGGAGGCCATCGGGAGGATCCGGGAGGCCCGGGCCGAAATGGACCTGCCCGTGGCCATCATGGCGGACATCAAGGGGCCCGCCATCCGGGTGTACGGCTACGACCAGCCGATCCCCCTGGAAGCCGGGGACCTGCTGGAGATCGAGTCCCGTCCGGCGGAGGGGATCGAGGCCCTGGCGTCCCCGACTCCGCGGCGCATCTTCACGAACCTGCCGGACATCGACTCCCTCTGCGCCGATGGCCAGCGGATCCTGCTGATGGACGGGCTGCTGGCCGGGGAGGTGGTCGGCAGGGAGCGGGGCGTCGTGACGGTCCGCCTGGGCAACGGGGGATCGCTTCGCCCGAAGGCGCACCTGACCATTCCCCATGTGGATTATCCCATCCCGTTCTTGTCGGAAAAGGACATCCGGGACATCACCCAGGCGGTGGAGGCCGAGGTGGAGTACCTTGCCCTGTCCTTCGTCCGGGAGGCGACGGACGTGGAGGAGGTGCGACGGCTGGTCGGCCGGTGCCGGACCGCGTCGGGAAGGCCCCCGGCCACCCGGATCATCGCCAAGATCGAGAACGCGATGGGGCTCCGGAACGCCGAGGCCATCGTCCGGGCCTCCGACGGCATCATGGTGGCCCGGGGCGATTTGGGGGTGGAGGTGGCCATCGAGCGGGTCCCCATCGCACAGAAACAGTTGATCCGCACGGGGTACCTGGATGCCAAGCCGGTCATCACGGCGACCCAGATGCTGGAGTCGATGATCCAGAGCCCGATGCCGACCCGGGCCGAGGCCAGCGATGTCGCCAACGCGGTCTTCGATTCCACGTCGGCGGTGATGCTGTCGGGGGAGACGGCCATCGGCCGATATCCCGTGCGGGTGGTGGAGACGATGGTGGCGATCATCCGGGAGGTCGAGGCGAACCTGGACCTGGACACCCATTCCCGGGCCATTCCTCCCGAGATCCAGAAAGGCGACCTTCCCACCATCCTGTCGTGCAGCGCCGTGTCCGTGGCCCGCCAGTGCCACGCGGCGGCCATCGTGGTCCTGACCGAGACGGGCCACACGGCCCGGCTGCTGTCCCGCCTGCGCCCCCCGGTGCCGGTGTACGCGTTCATGAAGGACGATCGGGTGTACCACCAGCTCGCCATCAACTGGGGCGTCTATCCGTTCCTGCTGGAGGGGGCCGAGGAGAAACTGGACGCGATGGTGGTCCAGACGCTTCGCACCTGCAAGGCGAAGGGGGCCCTGGCCTCGGGGGACCGGGTGGTGTTCCTGGCCGGCCTTCCCCTGTCCCGCCGGGGCACCACCAACGTGATCCGCGTCGAGACCGTTCCCTAGGAATCCCGGGCCGGTCCTGCCGCGGCCACCCGGGTCTTGCCAGCAATGCCGCGGACGGGAGACGATGCACGGTGCGTACCCGTGGCTTCCTTTCGGGAGAGGACCCATGGCACGTCGATGGGGCATGGCGTTGATCCTGGCGGGGATGGTGGCCTGCGGAGGGGTTTCCGGCGGTCGGGATGCCCCGTCCGAGGTGCCCGATGCGGACGATTCCTCCGGGGCGGACGAGGAAGCATCCGCCCCGGAAGTCCCGGGCGACATCGAATCCGATTCGGGACCTCCCCTCCCCTGCCCCCCCGGTTCCTGGCCGCGAGGACCCTTCGCCCCCTTCGGGGAACTGGGCAACCCGATGATCCAGATCCACCCGGCGGTGGTCTTCGACGGGCAGTCCCTGTGGTGGGCCTTCAACCTCCCGGCTGGCGACGGGTCCGGCAACCTGTCGCCCTGGGCCGCCAGGACGGCCTGTGACGGGACGGTCGAGGTCGCCCCCTTCCCGGTCGCGACGGCCGGTCACAACGCCGTGGACCCGGCCGTCGCCTGGTCCGAGGAAACGGTTCTGGTGGCCTGGCAGGCCGACGTTCCCGAGGAGGCCCCCGCCAACATGAGCGTCCGGGTCCGGGCCTTCGACCGGGACGGCAACCCCCGCACCTCTGATGCGATCCGGGTCGTCCCGAGACCTGCCGGCACGGAGACGGTCGCCACGCTGTGGCTGCCTTCCCTGGCCCCCGCCGCGACCGGCTTTCTGCTTTCGGCCACCCTGGCGGATCCGGCCCGGGGAAGATTCCAGGCCCTGTTGTCCCGGCTGGGGATCGACGGCAACCCACTGGTGGCGGGGGACGGGGAGGAAGGCGACTGGATGCCCGCTCCGGAGGAGGGGGTGAACCAGGCGTACTCAGTGGCCGTGGAACAGGACGGCCTCTGGATCGCCTGGGTGCGAAGCCCCGACGAGGACCCCGACCAGGTGCAGATCGCCCGGGCGAGGTCCTTCGGGGGGCCCCTGGACGGGCCGCCGGAGCCGTTCCCCGACGCCTTGACTGCCGGAAGCGCACCGGTGCTGGCTTCCAGGGGCGGGGCGACCCCGGTCGTGATCCTGGGGGCTTCCATCGGGGCGTCCGATGCCTCCATCCGGATCCGCCAGGTCCACCCGGTTCCTCCCGGGGCAACGGACCTGGTGATCGATGCGCCGGGCCGCCAGGACCTGGCGCCGGCCCTGGCCCTGGACGACACCGGGGGCGCGGTCGCCTGGTTCCGGATCCGCTCGGGCTACCTGGCGGACGTGCGGTTCCAGGCATTCGCCCGGGAACCCGGCGAACTGAGGGCCCTGGGGGATGAGATGCTGCTGAACGAGGGCGAAGGCGGGGAACCCCACGATGCGATCGCCGCCTACCCGGTTGCCATCACCTCCGTGGGCACCGGGGCCTACCTGGTTTCCTGGGTCGAGAGGCGGAAGGTAGCCGGGCAGGATCCACGGTACCAGGTGATGGCTCGCTTCCTGGGCTCCGGGGGCATCCCCCGGATCCCCGGGAATTCGAGTCCTTGATTTCGGAAATCCGTTGGTGTAGAATGAATCTCTCCGTTTCGTGGGTGGGGGGTGCCTCCGGCGCAGGACAGTCCCCTGGAACGAAACGACTCTTCTCCAGAGGACGATCTCTTCATCGAGGCCTGTCCCGCGGAGGTCCTGGAGCGCCTTCGGATCCTGGTGGACGAGATCCCCGGGTTCCTGGCGATGACCGACTCCAGGGGGCGCTACCTGCTGGTGAACAGGAAATACCTGGAGACCTTCGGGAAGACCGCCGAGGAGTTCGCGGGGCATCATTACCGGGAGGTGCTTCCCGAGGACATCTGGCGCCGTCACGAACCCTGGGTCTTGCGTTGCCTGGCCGGTGAGACGGTGCCCTTCGAGGATTCCATTTCCCTGAGCGGTCGATCCCCCATGCACGTGCGAGGGATCTACCGCCCCGTGTTCGACACCGGTGGCCGTTTCCGGTTCCTCACGGTTGTGTCCTGGGACGTCTCGGAACAGGTGGAAGCGGAACGGGCCCTGCAGCGCAATGAGGAGCGCCTGTCGGTGACCCTGGGAAGCATCGGCGATGGCGTCGTCTCCACCGACAACGAAGGAAGCATCGTGACCATCAACGATGTCGCCGCGGAACTGGTCGGATGGCCGTCATCCGAGGCCATCGGCCAACTGCTGGAAACGGTGCTCCGGGTGGATGGCCTGCAGTCTGGGACGGGGCCGATGGGGGAGGGGCCGGCGGGGTGCCGGAGCGGTCTGCTTCGGAGGAGAAACGGCGGGACGCTGCCCGTCGAGGAGCGGGTTTCGCCGATTCGAGGGGCGGACGGAACGGTCCTGGGAAACGTCGTGGTGATCCATGACAACAGCGCGAGCCTGCGGAGGGAGGAACAGCGGGTGCTGTCCCACAAACTCGAGTCCCTGGCCCTGCTGGCCGGGGGCATCGCCCACGACTTCAACAACCTGCTAACCGGCATCCAGGGAAACCTGTCGATGGCGCTGGAGCGCGCGGATCTGCCGCGGGAGATTCGGTCATTGCTGGAGGACGCGATCGCCGCGTCGGAGTGTTCCCAGGGCCTGACCAGGCAGTTGCTGACCTTCGCCCGGGGCGGTGAGCCCGTTCGTCGGGTGTCGGAGATCGGACCGATCCTACGGCGGGTGGCTCTGCTTGAACGCCGGAATTCGTCGGTGGCCTTGCCCGTGGAACTGCCGCCGGGCCTCTGGTGCATGGACGGGGATCCCGGACAGATCGGGCAGGTCGTCCAGAACCTGGTGAAAAATGGCATCGAGGCGTCCTTCGCCGGTTCCGAGGTTCGGATCCAGGCTTGCAACGTCCGGCTGGAGGAGGGAAACGAGGCGGGGCTTCCTGCAGGACCCTACCTCTGCGTGGACGTCCTCGACCGGGGGACCGGCATTCCCGACGAGATCCGCGCCCGGGTCTTCGACCCCTATTTCTCGACCAAGTCGCGCCACAGCGGTCTGGGTCTGGCGATCGCCCACTCCATCATCGCCCGGCATGGAGGGGCCATCCTGGTCGATAGCGCGGTCGGGACGGGATCGAGGTTCCGGGTGCTGCTGCCCGCGGTTCCGGGCACGACCGAAACGGCCAGAGGGGAGGAAGCCGGTGCCGCTGCGCTCCCGGGCGGTCGGGCCCTGGTGATGGATGACGATGCCGGCGTGCAGCGCGTCTGTCAGCGATCCCTCTCGAAATTGGGATTCGACGTCGTCGTGGCCTCCGACGGACGGGAGGCGATCGAACGGTACCGGCAGGCACTGTCCCTGGGCAGCCGGTTCGACGTCGTCCTCCTGGACCTGACGGTGCCGGGAGGCATGGGTGGGGTCCAGACGATGGTCGTCCTGAGGGAACTGGACCCGGAGGTCCGGGCGATCGTGACCTCGGGATACTCCGAGGACCCGGTGCTGGCCCGTTTCCGCCAATACGGCTTCTCGGCCGTGCTGCCCAAGCCGTTCTCCCTCGACGACCTCCGGAAGGCCCTGTGGTCGATCCGTTCCCGACCCACGGGTCCGGATTGAACGGGAAAGGCCCGGTGTCACCCCGACCGCGAGTGGGCCACGGGAGTCCTGACCGTGCGTTCCAACAGTCCCGGGGACGTCTTCAGGGGACCGTCACGGTCCGGGACCGCCAGGAGGAATTCCCGGTGCGGTCCACCGCCCAGACCAGCACCTCGTAGGATCCCGGAGCGGGCCAGGTGTGGGTGACCTCGGTGCCGGCAGCCGAGGAGAGGTCCCCGAAGGACCAGAAGATTCCCGAAATCCCGTCGTCGTCCGTGGCATCGACCCGGAGGCGGGCCGTGAGACCCTTCGACTGGACGATCTCCGGGTCCGTCAGGACGGGATCCGCGTTGGGCTCCCGGGGCCACTGTTCCGCTGGAATCGGCGCGGGGGCCTGGACCGGGAGGACCCAGGTCTCCCCCTCGGGTCCCGACTCGATCCGCCCCCCCGCCAGCGCTACGGCCTCCCGGGCCAGTCGCTCCGTGGCGTCCAGGGACCTGCGGACCGACCAGTCCGTGTAGTCGAAGGTCTTGTCCCAGTCCATCTCCGACACGTATTCCGGCGGGATGCCCGACAGGCCCAGGAAGGTCCCGAGGATCCCCCCGACCGTCGAGGCGTTGCAGTCGCTGTCCTGGCCGCCCCGCATCGCGATGACGATGCTCTTCCAGAAGTCCCCCTTCCCGTAGAGGAGCCCCATCAGCACGTAGCCGGCATTCATCTTCGCGTCGATGTTGTAGGGCTTGTCCTTCCCCACGGGGCAGCGGTCCCGGTCGCCCCACTTCCGCTCCAACTCGTCCCAGGTCGCCGTCCAGTCGTCCGGGTGTGCCCGGTGACCGTCCACGACGTCCTGGAGCAGGCGGCGGAAATCGGTTTCCGGGGGCACGGCATCCAGTCCCGCCTGGATGACCTCGTCGAGGGTCCCGGCGGTGAAGGCGGCGGCATGCATCGCCGCGACGAAGATCCCGCCCATCACCCCGTCCCCGAACCCGACGAGGTGGCCGTGGCGCCAGGCCAGTTCGGCCGCCGTGGCCGGGAGTCCCGGGCTCATCAGGCCCAGGAAGTCCGCCTCAATCTGCCAGTCGATGTCGTCGCAGTGTTCGTTGTTCCGGTAGTGTCCGGAATCGGGCGCCGGAATGCCGTTCCGCAGGTTGTTCCGCGCCGCCTCGTTGCCGTGCCACAGCATGAAGCCGGTCGCCGCGAAGGAATCCCCCAGGTCCTTCCACGACGCCCGGACCCCGTGGCGGTCCATCGCGTCCAGGAACGGGATCTCGACGTAGAGGTCATCCTGCATCCAGGCCGTGAAGAAGGCCATCGGGTCCCATTCCGGGACCTCGCCCTCGGGGATGATCCGTCCCAGGTAGCCGAACTCGGTGAAGCCCGCGGCCACCACCCCCACCATCTGGCCCACCCAGCCGCCGGCCATCCGGTCCCGCACCAGGTCGCCGGAAAGACGGACGACGGGGGTCTCCTCCCCGGGGGAAGCCTGGCAGCCCGTCCCCGCCAGGACCGCCAGGAACCAGATCGCCGCAAGGCCGCGCATTCCTGCCATGGTCACTGCTCCCGACGAGTTGGTAAGGAACGTCAGAGCGACTCGACGCTCTCGGCAACGCGCAGCGGGAAGGCCGTCCCGAAGGCCACCAGGAGGTTCTTGCGGGCCTTTGCGAGCAGGGATGCTGGCGCCCGGTGTCCCCGCCAGGACACGGCGTCCGGTCCGAAGAAGAACGCCTTGGGATCGGTCTCGCCGATGCATTGGGCGATCTCGTCGTCGGCCAGGACCTTCCCGTGGATCAGCGCCGAGGCCACCAGCAGGTTGATGAAGCCGTGGTGCCAGTGCTCGCCCACGATCCTCCGGAACGGCACGTGCAGGCCTCCGGTGGCCTTCAGGGGAACCCCGTGGGCCGCACAGAGGGACAGCATCCGGGCGACCCGTTCCACCGGCGGGAAGGACTCTGGCTGGGTGCCTCCGCACCGGATCTTCGCCCCGAACCGGGCCGTTCCGCCGACGTCGGCCAGCCCTTCCACCAGCATCCGGTCCGCCTCCTCGGAGGCGTCCTCGGCGCTTCCCTCGACGAAGAAATCCACCGCCGAGGGGACCGCGTCCTCCAGGGCTTCCAGGCTCCGTACGCAGAAGGAACGGGCCCGCTCGGCCTTCATGGTGGCCTGGACGTCCCGGGGAAGACGGGCCTCGACGGCCTCCAGGGAAAAGAAGCGTGGACCGGAACCCCGGGCCCGGACGGTCGCCATGATGTCCCCGTCGGTCCGGATGCGCCCCAGGACGTCCACTTCGTTGTCCCCGCCTCCCAGGATCACCGAGATCCGCCAGGGATTTCCGTTCGCCAGGGCGATTTCCTGGGCCAGGCTCTTCGATTCGGGCAGTCGGGCGACGGGCACCACGAACCGCCCGAGCATCCAGCCGATCTCGCTTCGGGCCAGCCGCGCGTGGGCGAGCATCGCCCCGGTGAGGTCCAGCGCGGCGGGGGGGAACACCGACGCGTCGTCCACCGCCAGGGTCAGCAGGTTCTTCAGGGTCGCCTCCATGCCACCGGACTCCTTTCCCGGAAAGGGCGAAGGTCACTATGCGATGAGCCGCGGGGATTCGTAAAGAGGAAAATTGAGGGGGCGGACGCATCCACCCGACGGATCAGCCGTGCTTCCGGAAGAACTCCTGGGCCCCTTCGGGGTCGGCCTTCATCGTGTCGCTTCCCGGGGTCCAGTTCGCGGGGCAGACCTCCCCGTGGATCCGGGTGTACTGGATGGCGTCGAGGACCCGGAGCGTCTCGTCCACGCTGCGGCCGATGCCGAGGTCATGGACGACCTGGTAGGCGATCTTCCCTTCGGGGTCGATGATGAAGAGGCCCCGGAGCGCGATGCCGGGATCGACCAGCACGCCGTAGTCCGAGGAGATCTTCTTCGAGATGTCCGAGACCAGGGGGTAATGGATTTCCCCGAGGCCGCCCTTGCTCCGGGGGGTCTGGATCCAGGCCAGGTGGCTGTACTCGCTGTCCACGGACACGCCCAGGATCTCGGCGTTCCGCTTCCGGAACTCCTCGATCCGGTCGCTGAAGGCCGTGATTTCCGTCGGGCAGACGAACGTGAAGTCCAGGGGATAGAAGAAGAGGACCACCCACTTGCCCCGGTAGGACGCGAGGTCCACCGTCACGAATTCCTTTCCCGAAACCGCTTTGGCGATGAACTGAGGGGCCTGCGTGGTCACCAGGGGAGCTGCCATGGAACAACCTCCTTGCGGTTGAAGAACCTTGCCGTATCGTCCAGGCGCCAGAACCAGGACCGTAGGCATCCGGGAATATGGGCCTTCCCAAGCGTTCGTCAATGGGGGTACACTTCCGCGACCTTGGAGGACGCCATGGAAGCCGAAAAGAACGCTGCCACGGCCCCGGGGAAGCAGGGTGCCGACTCCCCCGGAGCGGAAAGCCACTTCATCCGCGAGATCATCCAGGAGGACATCCGGACCGGGAAGAACGGCGGCCGGGTCGCGACCCGCTTCCCGCCCGAACCCAACGGGTACCTGCACATCGGCCACGCGAAGGCCATCTGCATCGACTTCGGCATGGCCGAGGAGTTCGGCGGGACCTGCAACCTGCGATACGACGACACGAACCCGGTGGTCGAGGACGTGGAATATGTCGAGGCCATCGAGGAGGACATCCGCTGGCTGGGGTTCCAGTGGGCGGAACTGCACTACGCGTCGGACTATTTCGAGGAACTCTACCGGTTCGCCGAACTGCTGATCCGCAAGGGACTCGCCTACGTGGACGACCTGTCGGAGGAGGAGATCCGGGAGTACCGGGGGAACTTCTACCAGAAGGGGCGCCCGAGCCCGTACCGGGACCGGTCCCCCGAGGAGAACCTGGACCTGTTCCGGCGCATGCGGGCGGGGGAGTTCCCCGACGGGGCCAAGGTGCTCCGGGCCCGGATCGACCTGGAGAGCCAGAACATGAACCTCCGGGACCCGGTCCTCTACCGCATCAAGCACGCCAGCCATCACCGGACGGGGAACGCGTGGTGCATCTACCCGATGTACGACTACGCCCACCCGCTGTCCGACGCCCTGGAACGGATCACCTACAGCCTCTGCACGCTGGAGTTCGAGTCCCACCGGCCGCTCTACGACTGGGTCATCCGGTCCTGCGAGGCCTTCCCGAGCCGCCAGATCGAGTTCGCCCGGCTGAACCTGACCTACACCGTGATGAGCAAGCGGAAACTGCTGCAGCTGGTCCAGGGGGGGCACGTCCAGGGCTGGGACGATCCCCGGATGCCGACCCTGGTGGGCCTCCGGAGGCGGGGATACACCCCCCGGGCCATCCGGGCTTTCGTGGAGCGCGTCGGGGTGGCCAAGAACGACAGCGTCGTCGATGTGGCGCTGCTGGAGCACACCCTGCGGGAGGACCTGGAGAAGCGGGCGCCCCGGGCGCTGGCCGTGCTGCACCCGGTGCGGATGGTCATCGAGGGCGGACCCGCCGAGGGCGAGACGGACTGGATCACGGCTCCGAACCACCCCGACGACCCGGCGATGGGCACGCGGCAGGTGCCCTTCACGGGGACCGTGCTGGTGGAGCGGGACGACTACCGGGAGGATCCGCCCAAGGGGTGGTTCCGCCTGGCTCCCGGCGCCCTGGTGCGCTTGCGCTACGCGGCGATCGTGGAATGCCTGGGGGCCGTCCGGGACGAGAAGACGGGGGAAATCCGGGAGATCCGGGCCCGGATGGTCCCCGGGAGCCGTGGGGGGAACCACCCGGAGGGAAAGGCCGTGCGGGGCACCATCCACTGGGTATCCGAGGCCCATGCCCTGCCGGCGGAGGTGCGCCTCTACGACCGCCTCTTCCAGGTGGAGAATCCGTCCGACCTGCCCGAGGGGAAGACCTTCCTGGACGTCCTGAACCCGGACAGCCTGCGGATCCTCCGGGACTGCCGGGTCGAGCCGTCCCTGGGGAACGCGGCTCCAGAGGACCGCTTCCAGTTCGAGCGGCTGGGCTACTTCTGCGCCGACCGGAGGGACCACCGCGCCGGCGGACCGTTGGTCTTCAACCGGACCGTGGAATTGAAGGACTCCTGGGCGAAGGTCGAGCGGAAGGTCCGGCCGGAAGCGGGGAAACCGGCTCCCGCCGAACCGGCGAAGCCCGCGGCCGAGGCGCCGACCGTCCCTCCCCCGCCGGCACCCTCCGGGATACGGCTCGACCGGAAGCCCCTGGCTCCGGAGATCACGATCGACGACTTCGCCCGGGTGGACCTGCGGGTCGGCGTGATCGTGGAAGCGGGACTGGTCGAGGGGGCGAAGAAACTGGTGCGCCTGTCGGTGGACCTGGGCGAGGGGCGGTGCCGGACCGTCTTCGCCGGGATCCGGGAGGCCTACGGCGACCCCTCGGCCCTTCGCGGAAAGCGGGTCATCGTGGTGGCGAACCTGCGGCCCCGGGAGATGCGCTTCGGGACCTCCGAGGGGATGATCCTGGCGGCGGGGGAACCGGCCACGGGTCTGTTCCTGGCGACCTTCGACGGGGAGGCCCGACCGGGGGACCCGGTCGGTTGAGCGGTCCCCTTCCGGCGCCACATCCCGCGGTTCCTTTCGGCGGTCACCGGCAGGCGCGACGAAAATCCCTCCAGGACAGAACCGGCTACCAGATCCCGGGGAGAATCGCCCTTCGATCGGGGGGGTAGTCCGGGAAACGGTCCCGGTACCAGGCGTGGTGGGCCACGGCCCGGGGGAACAGGTTGGCCGCGGTCCAGATGGAGAAGACGAGCCCGCCGACCGACCAGGTGAGGATGGCCCACCCGGTCCACTGCACCCACTCGCCCAGGTAGTTCGGGGAAGTGACCCACCGGAACAGGCCACCCCGGGGGATCCGGTACCCCGTCTCGCCGGGGGCCCGGAGGTTCCGCAGGATGTGGTCCGAGTGGACGTGGGTCGCGAGGCCGCCCAGGAACAGCACCAACCCCAGCAGGAAGCGCGGATCCCGGAGCCACTCCACGGGCCGGGGTTCGTGGACCAGGAACAGGCCGCCTCCGTTCAGGAAGGCGTTGCCGACGTTGAAGAGGAACCCCATCGCCACCACGACCACCGGGACGGGATTCCCCGACCGGATCAGGAACGGATAGACGAGGGTCCGGTAGCCGTAATGCGTCAGCCAGAGGGCCAGGAAGACCCATGCGGTCGCGTGCTGGAATGGAACGGGCGTCCCACCAGGAAGAACAGGATCGTGGCCAGGATCGCCGGGCTTTCCATCAGCACCCAGGCGGGCCGGGCCGCGAGGGCCGGGCCCCATCGGCGGCCGCCGTGGCGCCCGTATCCCGCCGGGAGCCGGAGCAGCACCAGGAAGACCACCACCGCCAGTCCGAGGTAGGCCCGGACGACCCAGGCGTAGAGTTCCTGCCAGTTCATGGGGCCCCCGGAGTCTGGCTGGCCTGGAACTCGGCCAGGGAGGTCCGGGCCAGGCGATCCCGCACGTCCCGGGTCGCCCGGACCAGGGTGTCGCCGAAGAGGCAGCGTCCCGCAGGGCAGCGGGGGTGGTCCATCAGGCAGCCTCCCGGGTGCAGGGGGCCGTCGATCGCCTCGTAGATTTCCAGCAGCGTGTACTCCTCGGGGGACCGCGAGAGCCGGAACCCCCCGTGGGGCCCCCTGACCGACGCCAGCAGCCCCAGGCGCGCCAAGCGCTGGAGCACCTTGGCGAGGTGGGCCGTCGAGACGGGCAGTTCCTCCTTGAAGTCCTTCACCGACAGCCAGCGGGCCGGATCCCGGGCCAGGATGACCATCGCGTGCAGGCCGATCGATGCGGCTTCCGAGACCCGGACCAGCGGATTCATGGGACCCCCTCGAGTCCAAACGCCGGAAAGGCAGGGCTTCCATAGTGGAAATCCGGCATTTGGTCAATCTTCGGGTTCCGGGACATACTCGGAACGCCACGGGACCGGCGGTCGGGAGGCGGTCGATGCAGCGGGGACCGATCGGGGTGTTCGACTCGGGCTTCGGGGGACTGACGGTCCTCCACAGCCTCTGGGAACGGCTTCCCGGCTACGACTACCTCTACCTGGGGGACAGCGCACGGACCCCCTACGGGACCCGGAGCCACGAGCGGGTGCTGGAATTCACCCGGGAGTCGGTGGAGGCCCTGTTCGACGCCGGCTGCCCGCTGGTCGTCGTGGCATGCAACACCGCCTCCGCCCGGGCCCTCCGGGTGCTGCAGCAGCGCCACCTGCCCCGCTTCCGCCCGGACCGGAGGCTGTTGGGTGTGGTCCGACCCTCGGTGGAGGCCCTGGCCGGCCTGCCGCCCGGTGCCCTTCCCGGATCCACGCCGCCCTCGACGGTCCGCGGCACCGTTGCGGTGCTGGGGACGCCCGGGACCATCGCCTCGGGGACCTATGCCGTGGAACTGGGCCACCTGGCCCCGGGGCTGCGGGTCATCCAGCAGGCGTGTCCTCTGTGGGTGCCCCTGGTGGAGGCAGGGGAGATCGAGGGACCGGGGTGCGAGTGGTTCCTCCATCGATACCTGGACCCGCTCTTCGAGGATCCGGCCCCCCCGACCCGGATCCTGCTGGGATGCACCCACTACCCGCTGCTGCGGCCGGGGATCCTCCGGATCGTGCCCCCGGGGACCGACGTGCTGTCCCAGGGGCCCCTGGTGGCCGAGCGCCTGGAGGACTGGCTGCGACGGCACCCCGAGTTCGAGGAGAGGTGTTCCCGGAACGGAGGCGTCGCCTACTGGACCACCGACGATCCCGGGCGGTTCGACGAGGTGGGCGGCAGGCTGATGGGGACTCCCATCCGGTCCCGCCGGGTGGACCTTCCGGCATTCTCCGGGGGAACATAGGTTCCCTTTCGGACGCCGGTCAGAGCGGGTTGCCGTCGGGATCCAGCGGCACCACGGGCCCTCGGTCCAGGGCTTCCAGGTCCTTCCGGATCCGCGACGCGTCACCCACCACCACGATGGAGATGCGTCCCAGGTCCAGGTAGCGGGACGCCACCTGCCGTAGGTCCTCCGACGAGACCCCCCGGATCATGGCCGGATAGCGGTCCAGAGTCTGGTCGGGAAGACCGTAGAGGATCAGGTCCAGGTAGCGGGAGGCGACCTTCTGGAGGGTCTCGAAGCGCCGGGGATAGCCGTTCACCAGGCTGTTGATCGCGTAGTCCAGTTCCTCGCCCTGCACCGGGCGCTTTCCCCGGACCTCGTCCAGTTCCCGCAGAATTTCCTGCAGGGCCGGCACGGTGACCTGGGTCTCGACGGGGGCCGTCGCCACCAGGGCCCCGGCGGACCGGGAGTACTGGAACTGGGCCCGGGCGCCGTAGGTGTAGCCCTTGTCCTCCCGGAGGTTCAGGTTCAGTCGGCTGACGAACTGGCCCCCCAGGGCGGCCTCCAGCACCTCCAGGGAGGGGAAGTCCGGGGTGTCGCGGGCAGGGCCCGGCAGGGCGGCGACCAGGACCGACTGGGCGGCGCCGGGGCGATCGACCAGGTAGATCCTCGGCGAGTCCGGGACCGGAGCCGGAGGGAGGACGGGCGCCGGATCGCCGGATGGACCCTTCCAGTTCCCGAACAGGTCCCTCAGCATCGGCTCCAGGGTCCGGCGATCGATGTCGCCGACGACCAGAAGACGGGCTCCGACGGGCCGGGCCTGGGAACGCCACCAGCGGGCCACGTCCTCCGGGCGGATGGCCTTCAGGCCCGCCTCGGTTCCCATCGGCGACCTCCCGTAGGGATGGTCCCGGAAGAGGACCTTCCGGGCGACCTGGGCGGCGATCCAGGCCGGGACGTCCCGGGACTGGACCAGATCCACGAGGTGCAGATCCCGCTGCCGTTCCACCTCGTCCGCCGGGAAGTCGGGACGCAGCAGAAGATCCGCAAAGAGGCCCAGGGACTCGGACAGGCGCGGCCGGATCAGGGACATGCGGGCCAGCACGGCGTCGTTGACCGCCTGGGCCTCGAACTGCGCTCCCAGTCGCTCGAGGGCCTCGGCGATCTCCCGGGAGGATTTCCCGGCAGCGCCTTCTTCCAGCAGGTCAGTCGTCAGGGATGCCAGTCCCGGAAGATCGGCGGGCTCGGCCGAGAGGCCGCCCGGGAGGATCATCCCCAGGAACACCAGGGGGACCTGGTGGCGCTCCACCAGGCTGACCTCCAGCCCGTTGGCCAGCGTGAACACCTGTCGCGCCGGGAGGTGGAAATCCGATTCCCGTCCCCGCCCGGGCATCGAGGCGCGTTCTTCCGGAGAGGCCGTCCCCTCTGAGACGGGGCCGAGGGACGCCGGGCGGGGATGCACCCGGAGCGTCACCCTGGGGGCCCGAAGGACCCTCCGGGCGGCCTCCCGGACCTGTTCCCGGGTCAGCCCCAGGTACCGGTCCAGATCCCAGCGGAAGCGGTCCGGGTCCCCCAGGTGCTGGGCATAGAGGTTCATCCGGTCGGCGATGCCGCCGAAGCCCCCGATGTTCTCCATCGACCGGATGAAGTCCGCGGCGATGGACGTGACGGTGCGTTCCAGTTCCTCCCGGGTGATCCCGTCCCGGACGATCTCGTCGATGACCGCGGACGCGGCCGCCTCGACGTCCTCCAGGGAGCGGCCGGGCTTGGGCGTCAGCACCACCTGCAGGACCCCCGACAGTTGGGAGGAACCGTGGAAGGCACTGGCATCCTGGGCGATCTGCATCCGGTGCACCAGTTGCTGGTAGAGGCGCGACGTCTTGCCCCCGCCGAGCACCTGGGCCAGGACGTCCATCGCCGCATCGTCCGGCGAAAAGAGGGGAACCGAGTGCCAGGTCCAGTAGGTTCGGGGCAACTGGACGCGATCCTCCATTTCCACCGACACGTCCCGGCCCAGGGAGGGAACCCAGTCCCGGACCTGGGCCCGGGGCGGACCCGGAGGAAAGGCCCCGAAATACTTGCGCACCAGTGCCAGGGCCTCCGCGGGGTCGAAGTCCCCGACGATTGCCAGGGTGGCGTTGTCGGGGCCGTACCAGGTCCGGAAGAAGTCCTTGACGTCCTCCAGGCTGGCGGCGTCGAGGTCCGCCATCGAGCCGATGGTGGGCCAGGAGTAGGGATGGTTCGGCGGATAGAGGACCTGGAGGATCCGCTCCCAGACCAGGCCGTAGGGCCGGTTCTCGTAGTTCTGGCGACGCTCGTTCTGGACCACGGACCGCTGGTTGTCCAGGCGCTCCTGGTTGATCGCGTCCAGCAGGAAACCCATCCGGTCCGACTCGAGCCACAGGGCCCGTTCCATCCAGGCCGACGGGACCACCTCCCAGTAGCGGGTGCGGTCCGTGCTCGTGGCCCCGTTCACGGCGCCCCCGATGTCCTGGAGGGGCTTGAAGAAGTCGTCGTTGAAGTGGGCGGACCCCTGGAACATCAGGTGCTCGAAGAGGTGGGCGAAGCCGGTCCTTCCCGGCCGCTCGTTCCTGGAACCCACCCGGTAGTTGATGTCGATGGCCACCAGGGGCGCCCGGGTGTCCTGGAGCAGGAACACCGTCAGGCCGTTCTCCAGGCGATGCACCTGGGGCTTCAGCAGCGTCAACGGGTTTTCCATCATCTTCCCTCTCGCCTCCTGTCCGGGAACACACAGCGCGACCAGGACCATCCAGCCGAGGAACTTTCTCATTCCGGCGCCTCCTCGAGGGGAAAGGATAGCCGTTTTCCACGGGATGCCCACGGGTCCCCGGGGCGTCACGAGCGGATCGCCCACCAGGCCATCGTGCCCGCGACCAGGATCGCCAGGAGGATCCAGGGAATCCATCGCCGGAAGGCCCCCCGGCTCGGCAGGGCCTGGCGGAGGGTCTGGAGCGAGGGATTCTGGGGGTCGAGCGTCTCGATGCGGCGCAACAGGTCCTGCTGCTGTTCGGCGTTCCGGGCCGACTGGAGAGCCTTGAGCAGGTGCTGCCCCGTGGTCCGGCGGACGGCCGAGGCCGATTCGCTCCGGAGCACCCCGGCCAGCCACACGCCGGTCTCGGAGGCCTCGGGGAAGGACGGATCGTCGGCCTGGATCGTCGCCATGGTCTCCCGGTACCAGGCGGCGATCCGGCCCTCCACCTCCGGGTCTCCCCTGCCCCACTCCAGCAGCCGGTCCAGGTGGTCCCGGCGGTCGGCCCAGGACCTTCGGTCCAACACCTCGTCCAGGCGTTCCACGACCTCCCGTTTCAGGAGTTCCCGGATCGCCCGGCAGGCCGGGGAACGGGGTTGCGCGGCCAGGAGTCCCGCGATGCGGAAGCCGTCCCGGCTGGACAGCGGGAGGAACCGGGAGCCGGTATCCAGGTACCACCGACCCAGGGAATCGAGGAAGTCGTCCGGAGGAAGGGTGTCCAGCACGGTCTGGACCATCTCGACCCAGGCGCCGGTTTCCCGGGGGTCCTGGAGCCAGGCGAAGGCCTCCTGTCGGAGCGCCTCGCCGCAGGCCTTTCCGGCGTCTCCCCGGAGCCGTGCCCAGATCCGGCGACCGTGGCGGATGGTCTCCTGGCGGCGGGGCCCCTGGCCCACCAGGCGACGGGAGGCCATCCAGAGGTCCAGGACCACCCGGTCGGGGACGTCGGGAAGCCGCTCGTAGAGGTCCAGCAGGGCCAGGGCCTCCCCGGTCTTCCCCGACAGGTCCAGCTGCCGAATCCGTTCCAGGGCGATGGATCGGGACCCCCGAAGGGCCGGAAAGATCCGCAAGAGGGATTCGAGGGATTCGCCCCGGGCCTCCCGGGACTGCAGGTATGCCAGGAAGGAACGGGCCACCTCCCGGGCCGGGACCGGGGATTCCAGCGCCTGAAGGAGGAGGCCGCGGAGTTCCCCGGGAACGTCCGGCAGAGTGTCCAGGTTGCAACGGGCGGCCTCCGCCGGGTCCAACCGGACCTCCCGGGTCCAGGGCGCATCGCCAAGAGCGGCGTCCACGTCCGTTGCGTCCAGCAGGTCGGCCAGCATCAGGTCCAGGCGCGCTCGTCGTTCCTCCCAGAAGGCCTGGAGGACGGGGCCGCGGTTCCCGGCCCCCTGGAAGAGGGAGGCGACGTCCCGTTCCCGGTGCCGCGCGGCCTGTTCGACCCAGGCGGCAGGGGGCTCGGCCAGGCCCAGTTCGTTCGCGCGTCCACCCGCCTGTTCCCAGAGGAGGAAGACCGGTGCCTGGAAGGGGTCTCCGGGACGGCGGAACAGCGGGAGGTCCCGGGCCATCCGGTCCAGGGCATCCCGGGCGTCCTCGGGGTAGTCCCGGGCCAGGGCCAGGCGGGCCCTCCAGATGGCGACGTCCCAGAGGCAGAACCGTTTCGCCAGCAACTGGTCCAGGATCCGGGCCGCACTGGCCACCTCTCCGGTGTAGGCCTCGATCCGGGCCAGGGAGAGTTCGATGAAGCACTGCAGAAAGGGGTCGCGGTTCAGCGTGGCCGCCTGGACCTCCATGACCTCCCGGGTCAGGATGGCCCCTTCCTCTTTCAGGCCGGCCTGCTCCCGGGGCGAGGGACGTCTGGGTCGGGCCGGGACTCCCTCCCCGACGGTCTCCAGGAGGCGGTCGTTCAGGGCGATCATCCGGTGGAGGTCGTCCAGGTAGGTTCCCGAGGCCTTCTCCTGGGCCAGGGCGACCTGCATTCCGAGGGTCGCCCGGACCTCGGTCGCAAAGGCCAGGTGGTCCACGACGCCGGACCGTTCCTCCAGCAGGTGCAGCCAGGAGACCTGTCGTGGGTCGGCCAGTCCCGCCTCCAGGGTCACCCGGAGCAGGCGGGCGGCGGTCCGGACCGCCGGCAGGGGGGAACGGCGCACCAGGTCGGCCGCCTCCTCGAGGGCCACGTCCGACGGGCGTCCCAGAAGCCGGTTGCAGTGCAGGAGGTCCAGCAGTTCCCATGCCAGGGCCTGGAGATCCGCATCCAGGCAGGGGAACCATGCTTCCCAGCGCCTCGTCTCTTCCAGGGCGCCTTCCACGAATGGGATCGGCAGGGAGTCGGGGCGATCGGCGCCGTCGATGACCTCCTGAATGGCCAGGATGAGAACCCGGGCGGCCCGGAAGTGGTCTTCCAGGGGGAGGCCGGCGTCCACGGCCTCCCGGAGTTTCCGGACCCGCTCCGGGAAGTCCTGGGGACCCAGGCGGACGTCCAGGGAATCGACCTGCCGTTCCAGTTCCTGGATCCTGGGCTGCCCCGGATAGGACAGCCGGGAGGTGAAAGTCGGGTTCTCGGTCATGTCCCCAGCATAGCGGCGATCGACCGAGCGGTCCACCCGGTCCCGAGGAAACCCGGCTTCATCCGTGGCGGGAAACGAAGTCCTCCATGAACGACACGAGCGTCTGGACCTGGTCCACCGTCACCGCGTTGTACATCGACACCCGGATGCCCCCCAGGTCCCGGTAGCCCTTCAGCCCCACCATCCCGGCCTGCTTCGCCTCCTTCACGAAGAGGTCGTCGAGTTCGGGCGTGGGAAGACGGAAATCCACGTTCATCAGGGACCGGTCCTCGGGGACCGTGACGTAGCTCTGGTAGAAGTCGGGATGGCGGTCGATGCACCCGTAGAGGATCTCGCCCTTCCGCCGGTTGGCCGCCTCGATGGCCTTCAACCCCCCGATCTCCCGATTGTAGGCCAGGACGTTCCTCAGGATGTAGATGGACCACGTGGGTGGCGTGTTGAACAGGCTGTTCGCGTCGGCATGGGTCTTGTAGTTCAGCATCTTCGGGAGATCCGGGCGGCACTGGGCCAGCAGGTCCTTTCGGATCAGCACCACCACGAGTCCCGAGGGGCCCAGGTTCTTCTGGGCTCCGGCGTAGATCAGCCCGAATGGCCGGACGTCGAAGGGGCGCCACAGGAAGTCCGAGGACATGTCGCAGACCAGGGGAATGCCTCCAGTGTCGGGGAATCTCTTCCACTGGGTGCCGTAGATGGTGTTGTTGCTGCAGAAGTGGACGTAGGTGCTGTCCTCGTGGACCCGGATCTCCTCGGGCCGGGGGAGCCGGCGGAATCCCTCGGACTCGGTGCTGGCGATGCAGCGCGCCGCATCCCCGGCCACGACCCGGGCTTCCTGGAAGGCCTTCTTGGCCCAGGAACCGGTGACGATGTAGTCGGCCTTCCGACCGCCCCACAGCAGGTTCATCGGGACCATCGCGAACTGGAGGTTCCCGCCGCCCTGGAGCAGCAGGACGTGGAAGTCCTCGGGAACTTCCAGCAGTTCCCGGACCAGGTCGATGGCTTCCTGGTGGACGGCCTCGTATTCCTTGCTCCGGTGGGAGATCTCCATCACCGACATCCCGGTGCCCGCGAAGTCCAGCAGTTCGTCCCGGGCCCGTTCCAGGGGCTTCAGAGGCAGGGCGGCGGGACCGGCGTAGAAGTTGATGACCCTCTTTCCCATGGCATCCTCCCAGTCTTCAAGGGGAAAACAGGCACCGGGCACGATGCTAGCGGGTCCTTCGAGGAAGGCAACCGGAAACCCGGTCATTCCGCCCCGACGAAGCCGCTTTTGCCCGGGACCCCGCCGGGCACGATGCTGCTATGATCGGGGGGCGCACCGGAAGGCCAGCATCGGAGGGGAAGCCATGAGGACCGGAAAAGGGGCCGTTTCGATCGGGATGCTCGTGGTGATGGGGGCAGTCGCCTGGCAGTGCGAAACGGAGGGACGCCGCAAGGTCTTCGGAGCGGTCTGTGCCGACGGGGCGGAATGCGAGAGCAACGAGTGCTGGGAGGGGCGGTGCGTGTCCCGGGGCAAGGCCTGTGCCACGATGGCGGAATGCGACGACGGGCAGGAGTGTTCGCTGGACGAGTGCGGGGGGGACGGGCGCTGCTGGTACCGGGTCAACCTCGCCCTTCCCTCCTGTGTTCCGCTGGGCACCGCCACCTGCGCCTGTGGGGAATCGGGTGTCCGGGTGCTTTCGAACGGCTGCACGTGGCCCGATGCCACGGAGTGCAGCGGATGGCACTCGGTGGTGATGGCCCAGCAACGGGAGGGGGAGGAACGGTTCCAGGACGGGACCACGCTGTGCATGGAGGACTGCTGCCTCACGATCCAGTGCCCCTGACGGGCGTCCTGCCCCCAAGAGCACCGGCAAGACGAGGAATCCATTGACGGGAAAGGGGGACGAATGATCCTTCTGGGCTCGTTCCTGCACCGGGAGACCCTGGCCGAACTGGTCGGGAAGGCCCTGGAAGACCGCTTCGGCGAGCAGGACGCGGTGCTGTGGAAGCGGCTGGTCAGCCTGAATGCCTGGGCGGTCCGGGTCTGGTCGGATCGGTTCGCCTCGGACCTGTTCCTGGCCCTGTACGGGCAGGTGCCTCCGTCCTTCCCGGCGTCCACCAAGGCGGAACTGAAGGACCTGGTCGTGGCGAACCCGCCGGTCCGGTCCCCTCGCATCGACGAGTTGATCGAGGCGTACCGGCGCTTCCCCGAGGACTTCTACCGGGAGACACCCTACGACGGGCGGGTCTTCACGCTGGGGGACCCGCCACGGTACGTGGGAAGCCGCCGGATCAAGCGGGTCCGCCGCATCGCCGAAAAGACCTCCCGCCGGCTGATCGACTACCTCTTCGACCAGATCCGCCAGCGGGCCGACGAACTGGCCGAGGAGCGGGCCCGGCGGATGGGCGTCCAGAAGGAGCGTCTGGTCACGCCTCCGGACGAGATGGCCCGGGAGTTCGCCCACGCCGAGCGGCGGGTCCTGAAGTCCATCCGGGACCGGCTCTTCGTCGCTGCGATGCCCCTGTTCCACATCGACGACATCGTGGGGGTCCGGGTCCTGATGGAAGACGGGCTGCGGGATCCCTTCGCCCGGTGGCTGGAATCCCACCCGGACCTTTCCGTGGTGGACGAGAAGCACTTCACGGGGAATTTCCGCGGAAACAACATGGTGGTGGCCCTCCGGCTTCCGATGGATCGCATCCGGGAGTTCCCCGTGCCGTCGGAGGTCGCCGAGCGATGGGTGATCCGGGGGGTGGTTCCCCGGAAGGAGGACGCGGACGGCCTCTGGAAGGAGTTCCTGGACGGGAGCGAGGGACACGTCCGGCTGGAACTGCTCCAGGTGGACTACGAGGGGCTCCTGGAATCGGAGATCGGCCGGAGCATGCACGAGGCCCACATCCTGGAGCAGCGGGAGAACGCGGCCTACAAGGGGCGTCTGGCCACGAACCTGGAGGCCCTGATGGACTGGCTGCTGGCCTATGCCCTGTCCCCGGTCCGGACCTTCGAGGGAATCCCCATCGTGTTGCGGGGCACCTACCTGCCGGACTACTTCGACCGGATTCACCGGCGGCTCTATCAGCCCGCGGCGGGAAACACCGGACTCACCCTTTGATTCGTGGAATGCGCCCGAAACGGGCCAGGGCCTCGATCCACGGGACGACGTGGCGGTCCTTCGGGGACCGATAGACCGCCCGTTCCCGGTCCCGCGGGGTCGTGATCCGTTCGATTTCGGCCGTCAGGGGGGACCAGTGGTGGGCCCGCTGGACCGCCGAGGGGATCTCGCAGCGGGCCATCTCCTCCGTCCGGAGGTTCCGGACGCGGGTCGCGTGGCCCACCGCCTCGTCGAAGGGCACCTGGCTGTCGTGGAGCGCGCCGGGCAACTGGTGGGTGTGCATCCACCAGAGCCATTCCAGCACCTCGGGACAGTGGTCCAGGTCCGTGATCCCCCGGGTCACGCTGGTCGGGACCCAGGTGGCGAACTGGCCGTCCCGGTGCAGCGCCACGGCCCGCTCCAGCGTCAGGGAATGCGCTCCGGCAAGGACCTCGACGAAATGGCGGCTGTCCAGCACCACCTGGACCGCCCGGAGGAAGCCGTCGATCAGGCTCTGGGAGTAGAGGACCTGGTAGTGCTTCAGGAACCGCTCCCCCTGCTCCATTGCGAGTCGCATCTTCTGGGCGCCGCAGGTCCCGTGGACGCTACCGTTGGCGGCGGAGTAGATCAACTGGCGGCCGACCAGGCGCCCCAGGGCCTCCTGCTGGTCGGGCGTGCCGCCCCGGAGGAAGGACTCGGCCAGCAGGCCGTTGGCGCACCCCTGGGAGTACCCGATCCAAGCCCAGGGGCCCCGGACTCCGTGGAGGGCCCGGAGAATCGCCGAGGCGTTGTATTCCAGGCTGCGGAACAGGCCCGTATCGGCCCGGACCAGCCGGATGCCCCTCCGGGCCTCGATGCGCCTCCAGGCGTCCTCCAGTTCCCGTCCGTCCTTCCCATCGGTGATGACGCCCATCGCGCTGACGACCGTCAGGTCGTACCGTCCCGGCGGCGGGGCCACCAGCAGGCGCACCAGGGGGTCCCGGGACAGGACCTCCCGGTCCTCGGGGAACCAGTACAGAGCCTCGATGACCGCGTCCACCAGGTCGGATTCCCTGGAGGGAACCGGCCTTCCGAGCGTCGTGGCCATCCATTCCCGCACGTCGTCCACGTCCTCCCGGACGTTGTCCACCACGGACCAGACCCGCAGGGCCTCCTCGTGGCGCTGCCAGACCTTCTTCATCCAGGGGATCTGGAAGCCCGCCGGGACGGCCTGCAGGAAGGCCGAGCATGCCTCGCAGGCCTGGAGGTAGGACGTCCGGACGCCCCGCAGGGACGCCTGGGAATCCCGGCCATCCAGGGACAGGGACGATGCGGCGTCGTCTGCCGCCTCGCAGGCCCGGCGGGCCTCCCGTTCCAGGGAGGCGGCGGTTCCCTTCGAGGGACGCGGGGCCGGAACGGGCGGGTGGTGGACCTCCCGGAGACGTGCCCTCCGGGCCTGCCAGGGCTGGGAACGGGTGAGGATTTCCGAGGCCAGGTCGGTCAGGGCTCCGAAATAGGACTCCCGGACCCGGCATCCGCCGGCCAGGAAATCCTCCCTGCGGGGCACGGGAATCCCCAGTTTCTCCTCGACCATCGAGGGAATGTCCAGGGGGGACAGGATGGCCGACTGGGGCTGGTGGAACAGGGCCATCAACACCCCGGCCAGGATGTGGGGCGCCTGCTGGGAGCACTCGAACAGCACCGCGACGAGAAAGTCGGAATCCCGGATCCGCAGGAGTTCCATCAGCAGCCGGTTGTTCCACTGGGTCGCCGCGGAACCGAAGGGGTCCGCCAGACCGATCTGGAGCAGGTCGGCCACGTCCATCGGCCCCAGCGCGCAGGGTGGAGGCCAGTCAGGCGAGGATTCGAGGATCGGAAGGGGCCCCAGGACCTCTCCCAGGAACGACGCGATGGCCGCGGCGCGACCCGGGGACTCCAGGGGACCGGTCGCCGCATCGACCCGGGCCACGGATCGCTTCGCGGCACGGACCCATGCCAGTCGGCGGACGTCCTCCTCGGGCCATCGGTCCCGGATCCGGGGCAGGATCCAGTCCAGTTGCGCCAGGGTCAGGGAGGTCGCGACCTCCAGCAGCCGCTGCCGGTCCTCCGGCGAGGGGGAGGCCTCCCGGGCGATCCGGTACAGCGTTCCGGCATCGGGGATGCCCTCCAGGGCACTTGCCCACCGGTCATCCCGGTCGATGGGAGGCGCCTCGACGGCCACGGGCGGCGGCTGGGGCAGACCCGGGCGCGTGATCAGGTCCAGCCACCGGAGAATCCCGTCCACCTCGTAGTCGGCCTCGAGGTCGGGGAGCGCTTCCCGGACCCAGTCCTTGGCCGCCCGAAGGTCCAGGCCGCGGCCCTCGGTAACGTCCCGGACCAGGGGCTCCAGGGAGGCCCCCCACCGGGGCGTGCCGGTCAGCAGGCGGGAAATCATCCGGCAGAGCACAGGCCGGGGGATCAGGTCCCCCGGGGACCGGATGCCTTCCTCGTCCAGGTGGGACTTCCAGGAAGCGATCCGGTCGCGAAGACCGGCAATCCGGGTCCCGAGCCCGGGATCGAAATGGGCCAGGACCACCCCCGCGGTGTTCAGGATTTCGCCGATCCGGAAGGGATCGTCCGGAAGCCTGCCGGAACGGAGGATGTCCTGCCAGTGGGAGAAGGGGCCGACCCCTTCGGGAAGGCGGAGGTCCAGTCGGCCGCCGGGACCGAACCGGATGACCAGCGACCCCTGTTCCAGGCCGGGAAGGGTGAAGCGGGACGGAGGATGTCGGGAAGAGGTCATCGTGAAGGGATCGGGGGGAAGTTCCCACCGGAGGTCCATCGCCAGGTCCTCGATGCCCCTGGACAGGACGATTCCCTTCCGCCAGCCCAGTTCGACCCGGGCGCCGGGTTCCATCGTGACCTGCCGCCCCGAAAGTTCCGCCCGGGCTTCCTCCAACGACAGCACAATCCCTCCCGCAGGCTCGTACTGCACCGTTCCTCCCGCGCCGCCCGGAGGGGCGATGCGGACCCGGGCGTCCAGGTCCAGGCGCGAAAGGACGTGCATCCGAAGCAGGGGATCGGAGATGGCCAGTTCGGGGATCGAGGGGACCTGGGCCTGGATGGCCTGCCGCAACCGACCCTCCAGCCGGATCCGGCCCTGGATGCCGTGGCGGGGACGTCCGGTCTTCCACGACGCCTCCAGGACGCCCTCGTCCAGTTCCAGGAACCACCCCAGGTCCTCGCCGCCCCGGAGGTCCCGCAGGGGCATGGAGACCTTTCCGGCCAGGGACAAGCCGCCGCCCGGGAACAGGAGTTCGCTTCCCTCGGGGCCGTGGGAAACATGGACTCCCCCCTGGATCCGGAGGCTTTCCAGGCGGACCTTCAGGGTGGTCTGGCCCTTCAGCGACGGGTGCCAGGAACGACCCTCCAGGTCCAGGAACGGGATTCGGCATCCCGGACGGGCGGCCACCAGCACCTCGGCCCGGGTGATCCGGGGCCGGGAGGAATCGTCGGGGCCGTCGAAGTCCACCGAGACGCTTCCCTCCGACCGCAGACGGATGGCGCTTTCGGGAAAGGCCAGGACCAGCGTGGGGGCCCGGAACGACAGCGTGTCCCGGGAGCGGCGGATGCTTCCCTGGACCTGCAGTCGGAAGGACTCGGGCGTGGTCGCCTGCCCGAGGAGCCGGGTCCCGTCCACCATCGTCGTGCCCACGGAACACCGGGGAAGGATTCCCTCTCCCTCGAGGGTTCCCTCCCCGTGATCCAGGAGGCCCCAGAGGAACCGGAGGATTCCGAGCGTCTGGAGGCGCTCCGCGTGGAGGTGCCCCGTGGCCAGGGGGGATCCTCCCAGGATGGCCGGAAGGGACGCGTGGGGCACCGGGAGGATGGCCGCGGGCAGGGTGACGTTCCGGAAGGGCCAGGTCGCTCGATCCATCAGGCGCACCTGCCCCGAGAAGGACAGTTCCATCTCCCAACGGCGCGCCTGGGCGTTCCAGCGCGGAAGCCCCCGGACCGACGACAGGTGGACCTCTCCGGGCTCCAGTTGCCCCTCGATCAGGGATTCCTTGAGGTGCTGGAGGGTGTCCCGGGTCTCCTTCCACAGGCGGCCCATGAGGGATTCCCTCCCGGGAACGATCCACTGGGCCAGGGGGGACCGTTCCAGTTCACGCACCCACTCTTCGCCGCGTCGCCGAACCTCCCGGGACAACGGATCCTGGAGGAGTGCCCGGAGGGATTCCAGGGACCGGTCGTCGAAGAGGTGACGAAGATCCCAGAGGGCCTGGAGGACGTTGGGAAGAACCACCGCGGGCAGGAACGTCACCTCCATTTCCTGGACGATGGGCCCTGCATCGAGGGATCCTTCCGGGGCTGGTCCCACCCGGGCTCGGATCACCGCCTGGCACGGCCCCGTGACCTGGCACTGGAGCCCCGGGGTGCGGGCCAGGGGAAGCAGGTGGGTGCCGGGGACCAGCAGGGCGGTCAGTTGGCAGTTCCCCTTCTGGAGCAGGGTCGTTTCCAGGTCGCCCAGGCGGACGTGGGCATCGTCCGGGGCCATGAATCCCCCGAGGGCCTCGGGGACCTTCCGGAAGTGTCCTTTCCGACGCAACTCGAGGTGGACCCGCGGCGGATCACCGGTCCGGACCCGATCCCAGGACGTTCGGAAGCGGAATCCTTCGGGGGATTCTCGTTCGGCCATCGTCCGATCTCCGCTGCCGGTGGCACGGAAAGTGTAGCATCGCCCCGGAGGTTGCAGCAGAGGCCGCGTGGTCGTGTTTCCGCGCGGTCGCGGATGCCGGAATCCTTGACGCGGGCCGGGGAAACCGGAACCATTCCAGCCCGGGACGGGGGCTTTGGATGGATCGGGCCCGGAACGAATCGTGGTGCCTGCTGGTGATCCCGCTGGTCCTCGGGTCCTGCACGACCGGCGGTTCGCGCCGGGTCCCCCCTCCCCTCTCTTGCACGCCGTACTGCGAGGACCGGACCTGTGGCGAGGACGGATGCGGAGGCACCTGCGGCACCTGCGAAGAGGGGACCTTCTGCGAACCCTTCCTGGGACGCTGTTTCGAGGGATCCGGTGGCGTCCTGACCGGTTCCCTGGGACTGATGCAGCGTCCCGGGCACCTGCTCCCGGGCGGGGGCGTCGAACTGGAGGATGCCCGGTGGATCGGAGCCCTGGGCGCGATTCTGGTGGTCGCATCGGCCGACGGCGAGGTCCTCGGGGCGGGGGAGGTGAACTCCCGGGACGGGGACTTCCGGGTGACGACCTCCCGGGCCCTGCGTCCGGGGGATCGGCTGGTGGTCACCACCTGGTGGGCCCCGAAGGGAACCGTGGTGCTGGCGGTGCTGCGCCCGCCCGAGGGGGAATTCCACGAATCCACGCCCCTTTCGCCCTGGTCCTGGGTCGTGGAGACCGGGGGTCGGGCGGACCTGGGGACCCTGACCGTCACCGAGGCGGAAGGTTCCGGGGCGCTCTACCTCTTCGTCCTGGCCCGCCAGGTCCAGCAATCGGTCCTCGACTCGGTGCTCTCGGGCGACGCACTTCCCCTGGTTCGCCTGGGGGTCGTCTGGGGGCCCGGGACCGTGTTCGGCTGCGGGGCATGCTTCGCATCCACCCTGGGTTTCCAGATCGAGGGCGGCCCGCGGATGCTGCAGAGCGTCCTCATCGACGACGACCCGACCATGGGGGGGCCGTGGTCCTGGCCGGTCCTGCTCCACGAGATGGGGCACTACGTGGCGGAGAACTACAGCCGGGACGATTCCCCGGGAGGCAGCCACTTCCTGGGCCAGAAACTGCCCCCCGCCTTCGCCTGGTCCGAGGGATGGGCCTCCTTCTTCGGAGCGATGATCGCCTCGGAGTGGTCCGGGGAGCCGCAGCCGTATTACTGGGACATCCAGCCCGGCGGATCGTTCTGGATCGACTATGACGCGGGCCGGGTGGACGATCGCTCGGACGTCCGCCCCCCGGTCCCCGCCCAGGGCCAGAACCAGGTCCTGGACGAGACCTGGGTGACCCATTTCCTGTGGCACCTGCGGGAGGGGGACGGAGGCGCGGCGACCCGGGGAGGCCTCTACGACGACCCCGGGATCCTCTGGACGTTCGGGTCGAAG